>DATLVT010000471.1:0-12357 GCA_035577105.1 Polyangia bacterium | reverse complement strand
CGACCGTGTCGAAGGTGCCGTCGGCGAACGGCGGGTCGAGGCCGTTGGCCAAGAAGAAATGAAACTGGTCGTCGGGGAGCGGGCCGCCGGGCGCGGCCAGCGTCCAGCGGCGGGCGACGCTGGCCGCCTCTTGCACGTTGGCCGTCGATTCGGTGAGACGGGGCCGGGCGCCGCGAATCACCGCCTCCGCGAACACGAACAGAAAGGGATCGATGTCCACGACGGCGGTCTCGGTGGCGCCGCACGCCCGATGAAGATCGTAGGCCAGCCGGCAGCCGCCCGCCCCCAGCACCAGCGTGCGGCCCAGCGGTCCGGCGCCGACGACCTCTTGCACGCCGGCCAAGGTGTCGCGGTTCTCGGTGTGCCCCGCCTCTTCCCAGGCCCAGTCTCGATAAAGGTAATGAACGTACTTGAGAGGCGTGCGCATCGCCGCCGGCAGCTTGACGCCGTCCGGTTCGGCCGCCGCCCCTGGCAACGCCGGGCCCATCAGCGCCACCACGTCGGTCACCTGATCCATCACGCCCTGGGCCAGCGATTCCAGTCGCTGCGTGCCGGCAGGCGTGATCCCTTCGGCGTGCGCCTCCGCCTCCAGGCCGGCCCTGGTCTGCGGAACCTGCGACGTGATCAGATTCAGCTGCTGGCTCCACAGCGCGATCACGGCGTCGGGGCGGGGCATGATCACCGGGACCGCTCCCACACGCGGAAATTCCTGCCGGCACTTCTGGCAGGCGATTTCACTCTTGTGCACCTTGATCGGTCCGCTGCAGCGCGGGCAGACCAGATGAGCGAGGACGCTGTCTTTCAAGATCGGTCGATTGTAACGCGCCATGAGCCGCCGCCGCGTTTGATTCCGAGATCGTCCATCCTGCCAGGGGCGCGCTGGACGGAGCAGTGCCGCCCAGGCAAAATTGACCGCGCCCGATGGATCCTGCGAGCAGCGTCGGTGATCAGCTAGCCGCCGGGACGGTGCTGGGCACGTATCGCGTCGTGGGCCCCGTGGGAAAGGGCGCCATGGGCGAAGTCTATGAGGTCGGCCACGCCCGGCTGGCCGGGCGCTACGCGCTGAAGCTGATGGCCAAGCAAGCGGCCGGCGACGGCGAGGCGCTGCAGAGATTTCGGCGCGAGGCCACCATCGTCTCCAGCCTGCGCCACCCGCACATCGTGCAGGTGATCGACTTTGACCAGACGCCCGACGGGCGGCCCTACCTGGTCATGGAACTTCTGATAGGCGAGGACCTGCACACGCGCCTGCGGCGTCTGGGGCCGATGCCGTTGCCGCGGGTGGTGGCCATCATCAAGCAGATCGCGTCGGCGCTGGCGGCGGCCCACGGCCGCGGGGTGGTGCACCGGGATCTCAAACCGGAGAACGTCTTGCTGGTCACCATCGAGGGCGAAGAAGACGGCGACTACGTGAAGATCGTCGACTTCGGCGTATCCAAGGTCAAGAGCGCCAGCCTGCGTCTGACCAAAGGTGGGGCGATGATGGGAACGCCGCACTACATGGCGCCGGAGCAGGCGCAAGGCGCCAGCGACGTCGACGAGAAGGTCGATCAGTTCGCGCTGGCGGCGATCGCCTACGAGCTGTTGTCGGGCGAGGTGGCGTTCGCCGGCGATGACATCGCGACCGTGGTCTATCAGGTGGTGTTCGGCGAGCCACCGCGCCTGGCCGGCGCCGGCGGGCTGGTGAGCCCGGCGGTCGACGCGGTCATCAAGAAGGCGCTGTCCAAAACGGCGGCCGACCGTTTCGCGTCGGTGGCGGATTTCGCCAAGGCCTTCGAAAAAGCGGCGCGGGCCGCGCGCGGCGGCAGCGCCCCGGTTTCGCGCCCGTCGCTGCCGACGGTCGGCGCGGTTCCGGAGAGCCGCCCGACGGCGGTCACCGCCGGGGCGCCGGGGGCGGCGACGGCGCAGGCCGGCAGCAGGGCAACCACGAAAATTGTGGTGATCGTGGCCTTGACCGCAGCGGTGGCCGGCACCATCTGGGCCAGTGTGATCAGGAATGGTTCACCGCCACCGGTGCCGGTGGCGCCCGTCAAGGCGGCGGCGCCGGTCGAGGCGCCAGCGCCGCCGATCAAGCCACCTCCGCCGCCGCCGCCCAGCGAGATTGTTCCCGCCGCCCCCGCCCAGCCGCCGCCGGCGGTCCCGGCGGCACCGGACGTCGTCTCGCCGCGGCCGACCAAGCCAACACGCGGGCGCCACAATGCTCCCCCGGCGGAGGAGCGCCTTTACAATGACCTCTAGCCAGCGCGGTTCAAGCAGGCGTCTGGCGATGGCGCTGGTCTGCGCGGCCTGTCTGCTGGGCGTCGCGGCACGGAACGCACAAGGCGCGGACGATCCCAAACGGCAGGCGCGCGCCGCGATGACCAGGGGGTCGGCGCTGTTTCAGCGGGGCGACTATGAAAGTGCGCTGGGCGCCTTCAACGAAGCGCAGGCGCTGTATCCCAGCCCCAAGATCTATTTCAACCTCGGTCAGACCTACCGAAAACTGGATCGCGTGGCGGAAGCCGTCGAGGCCTTCGAGCGGTTTCTGAAGGATGCGCCCGATGCCGCCCCGGCGCGCCGCAAGGACGCCGAGAAATTCCTCAACGAGCTTCGGCCTCGTCTGGCGGCCATGCGCGCGGCAGCGGCGGCAGCACCCGTCACCGCGGCACCGCCGCCGGAAAGCGCGGCCGCGACCGCGGCACCGCCGGTGGCGCCGGTCGCGTCCCCCGCACCACCTCCTCCGGCGCCGCCGGTGGCGCCAGCACCGGCGCCTGTCGCGCAACCACCGGCCCTCGCGGCGGCACCGCGGCTGACGCTGGACACGCCGCGCCCTTCGCCCACGCCGCCGCCGGCGCTGGAGACCAGCGGGAGCGTCCCGCCGGTGGACCGGGCGCCGCCCGCGCAGCGTCGCTGGTGGCCGTGGGCGATCGCCGGTGCGGTGGTGGCCGGCGGGATTGCCGCCGCGCTGCTGATCACCAGGGACGGTCCGTTGCCCACGGGTTCGCTGGGCAGCGCCGATGAACGGAAGCGCTGACATGTCCTGGCGACGCGCGACGCTTGCCCTTCTTGGCTGCGCCCTGACAACGACGGCCCTCTCCTGTCGGCAGGTGACGCCGGAGATCACCGCGGTCCGGATCGCCGTCAAGACATCAAGCGCGTTCGATCAGCTCGAGTTCGTGCTGACGATTGCCGGCGTGGACGTGCTCCCCAAGACAAAACGACCGACGGTCGCCGGGACCACGCTGTCCGGCACGCAAGATTTCGTCGTTTACCTGGATGACGACAAGGCGGGGATGAACGCGACCTGCACGGTGACTGCGTTGCTGCATGGGGATCCTGGCCTCACGAGCATGGGAATGACCCCGGTGATTCGACGCCGCGTCAGTGAATGCCCCGTCACCCTTGCCACCGACGCCGGCATGGAAGCCGGCGCCACGGAGAGCGGTGCAACCGAGACGGGCGCCATGGAGACCGCCGCGCCGGAGACCGGAACGCCCGAGACGGGAGCGCCCGAGACGTCTGCCATCGACGCCAGCGGCCCCGACGCCGGTCCACCCGATGTCTCCGATGCCGGCGGCCAGGACGCGGCCGACGTTGCGGTCGACAGCCCGCCCGAACCGGCCCGGGACGGCGGCTTGCTGGATCTCAACCTGCTCGATCTCCTGGGGCTCTAGCTAGCGCCGCAGCTCGAAGATCAGGACGTGGCGATCGGTGCTGGGCAGGCGCCGCCGTCGCGAAAAGCCCATCTTCTCGGCAGCGGCGCGCAGGGCGCTGTCGGTCTGGCGTCGCGCCGTCGCTCCCCGCAGCGATCGCGCGGGCGCCGGCTCGATCAGCAAGCAAGCACCGTCCGGCGTCAGCGCGTTGCGAATGGCGTTCAACAGCCGGGAGGCGTCGTGTCCATCCTGGGTCCCCGACACGACCACCAGATCCACGGTCCCGCGCGGCAGCCGCAGAGAATCGCTGACCTCGAAACGGACGCGATCGTCCAGCGCCGCCGATCGGGCCAGGGCCCGCGCCCGGTCGACGGCCGTCGGGTCGGGGTCGTGGCCGGTGATCGACAGCCCGGGAAAGGCGGCGGCCATGGCCAGGCACCCCAGCCCTTGGCCACAGCCGATCTCCAGCACCGAACCCGCTCCGCGCAGGAGGTCGGCGATGGCATCCGGCAACGACGCCCACACCAGGAAGCTGCTGCTGATGCGGCCCGAGGACGAATCATCGCTGACTGGGTTCATGCCGGCCTCACGGAAGAGGCGTGACTTGGCGGGGAACATCGTTCCTCCCGGCCGCGGACCGACGTCAGGGCAACGGCTCGTACGAACAGAAAGTGCCGGTGCGCACCGTCCGCTCAAGGTAAGCCCCCAGCGCCGGCAGGCTGGCGGCGATCTTGCGGATCGCGCCCCGCACGCGGCGCTGGACGTTGGTGCGCGCGCGCTCGGCGGCGGCACCGGCCCGACGTTCCCGTCCGCCCAGCCCGACCCCGCGGGCGATCTCCTGCGCCAGCACCTGGCGTTCCTGGCGCGCGCGGTCCAGGCGACCGGTGTCGCTCCACGATTCCGCCTCGGCGATCTCGTCGTCCAGCGCGGCGATGCGCGCCCGATAGTCGCTGACCGCGTCCTTGTCCAGCCATTCGCCGGCATCGCCGCCGTCGGCGACGTCGACCGCGCCGGCGCCAGCGTCGACGCCGGCGCCGGACTCGACGCCCATCAGGGCCAGCACGTGAAATTCGCGGCCGGGGTGATTGATCAGCTCGGCCAGCATCTCCAGGCCGCGGCTGCCCTTGAGCCGGCAGACCTGCGCGTCGGCGGCGATGGTCCAGTACTCGCCTTCCTGAACCAGGGAAAACGCGAGCCCGCGCGTCGCGGAACCCATCACCGGAGGTGGCGCCGGCACCGCGGCCCGCGCAACGCCCGCGCCGGCCAGCCGCTCGCGCCAGCGCTGGGGGCGGAGCATGGTCGCCACGCAACCGGCGGCGCCCTCGCGCTCGACCGCTTGCTGCAGCAGCTCCTGCGCCTCATCCATCCGCCCCAGCACGCTGGCATAGATGCCCAGCGCCCCCTCGACGGCACCCACGCAGACCATGCCCGTGCGTCCCATGGTGATGATCCGCCCGGTATAAGGCCGCAGTCGTTCGTAGAGCAGGGCCGCCAGGGCCGCATCCCCGCAGAGCGCCACCGCCTCGGCGATGCTGGCGACGACCGGGAAGTCATTGACCAGAAAATGACTGTCCACTGGGACCGCTGACAGGTTGTGCCGGACAGCTTCCGCATCGCCGGCGCGCGCATGCAACATCGACGCGCTCAAGCGCCAGATATCGCGCGGTTGATGAGAGAAGGACTGTTGCCCGAAGCGGTCGGCGAAGTCCCGTTCGATCTGCGCCAGATCGTCCTCGGCGCGCATCAGATCCTGCGACCGGTCGGTCACCAGTGCCCGCCCGCAGCTATGAAACGCGAAGGTCAGGAGGGTGATGACCTCGCGATCGCCGCGCGCCTGCTCCCGCGCCTCGTCACGGAGGCGCTCCGCCTCGTCAAAGCGACCGCCGCTGAGGGCGAGCATGGCCCGCATCAACCGCTCCGGCCAGATGTGGCGCGGCTGGCGCAGGTCGCGGGCCAGGCTTTGATAGGCGTCGATGGCTCGCTCGCCGCGATCCAGCTGCCCCATCTCGATGTAATCGAACAGCAGGCGCGACTGGCCACGCAGGGCCAGCACCCGGTCGCCGGCCGCCATCGCCAGCCGCACCAGCTCCTCGCTGACGGCCGCCCTTTCCGCCGGGTCGGCGTAGTCAGCCAGGGCCGATCCGGCGTGCGACAAGACGGCGCGCAAGACGTCGTCGCCGCCCACCGTCCTGGCCATCTCGATGGCCTGGCGGGCCATGGCCATCGGCTCGTCCAGGTGATAGGCCGGCTGCTGGGCGGCGGCCAATCGCGCCAGGCACTGCGCGCGCAGGCCGCTGGGTCCGGGCGGCAGCGCCGCCAGCGCTTCTTTCAACAGGTCGACCAGCCGGCTGTCGGTCTGCGCCAGCATCAGCTCGGCGCCGTAGGTCAGCGCGGCGCGGGCGGTCAGCGCGCCGTCGCCCAGGCGGCGGGCGTCGGCGGCGGCGTCAACGCAAGCGGCCCGCCCCTTGGCCACGGCACCCGCCCGCATGTGCGCCAGCGCGGCGTCCAGCTTCAGCTCGCAGATGGCGTGGGCATCCGCCGCGCGCGACGCGGTCAGCGCCTGCTCGGCCTTTTCAAACAGCAGCGCCGCATCTTCGAATGCCAGCATGCCCATGGCCCGTTCCGCCGCCTGGCCGGCCGCGGCCGCCGCCAGGGTGGCGTCTCCGGCTGGCAGCGCCGACAGCCGATGATGGGCCACCTCCGCCGCCCCCTGGCCGCGCCCAACCGGCCCGCGTTGCAAGACCTCGGCGATCCGCAGATGCAGGTCCGCGCGCCGCTCGCGCGGGGTGTCGCGGTACAGAGCCTCGCAGACAAGGACATGCGAGAACCGCCAGGTCTGGGCCCCGGTCGCCCCGACGAGACCGCCGCGCTCGGCGTCGATCAGGCGATCCTCGACGACGGGCGGCGGCAGACCCAGGACTTCGGCGACCGGTCCGGTCACGAAATCTCGGCCGACCACCGCCGCGATTTCCAGAACTGCCCGCGTCTCCGGCGGCAGGCGCGCGATGCGACGGCTGATCACCTCCTTGACCGTGTCGGGAATGGGCAGCGCGGGCGGATCGGTCTCGGACGAACGGGAAAAATCCCCACGCTGGACCATCAGACGCAGCAGCTCGCTGACAAACAGCGGGTTGCCTTCGCAGGCCCGCTCGATCGCGGCCAGCAGCGCCGGCGAGGCGTCCTCGCCAGCCGCGGCGTTCACCAGCGATGCAACGTCCGCGTGTCCCAGCGCCGCCAGCGGCAGGTAGGCCCCTTCGCGGGCGATGTCGACCAGCAAGGGCCCGACCGTCGTCGATAGCCGCGCCTCCTCGTCGCGGTAGGCGCCCACGATGGCCACCCGCAGGCCGCGCAGGTTGCGCGCCACGAAGTGCAGCAGGGTCAACGACGACGGGTCGGCGGCATGCAGATCGTCGAAGATCAACAAGAGAGGCGTCCGTTCCGCGGCAGTCCGCAACAGGGCCACCGCCGCCTGAAACAGCGCAAAGCGCTCTGCCGCCGGGTCGACCGCGCTGGCGTTGCTCACATCGCCGCCGGCGAATGCCTCGGGCAAGAGCTGGGACAGCGGTCGCGCCTCCGGTCCCTGCGGCGCACCGTCGGCGCGAACCACCTCGCGCAAGACCTGGATCCAGGGCCAGTAGGCGGGGGCTCCGCCGGTCTCCCAGCACCGCCCCCACAACACCCGCACCCCGCGCCCCTCGGCCACCCGGCTGACCTCGTCCGCCAGCCGGGTCTTCCCCATCCCCGCCGCCCACACCACCAGAAACAGACCACCTCGCCCGCCCGCCGCCTCGTCGAGGCCACTCAGAAGCTCCTCGATCTCGCGCTCGCGCCCCACAAAAAGCCGTCGCGTTGGCACCCCCACCCCCGCCATTTCCCACGCCCCCGCCACCGGTGTCCAGCGCATCCTGGCTGACGGGAGGGCCGGCCCCTCCCGTGCAACCAGCGCGTCGAGGGCGATCAGCGCCGCACCACCGCCGCCGTCTTCGTGGCACCCGCGCCCTGCACCAGCCGGTCGATGTCGCGGCGGAACTGCTTTTCGTCCAGCTGCAGCCCATCGCCCAGCGTGATCCAGTGCCGCGCCAGTCCGGCCATGGTGATGGCCTCGTTGATCTCCCGGTCGGTGGCGCCGTCCAGCTTGGCGAACTCGGTGTCGGCGATGACGCAGTACCGGCAAGGAATCTGCGACGCCACGGCCAGGCTGATCAGGCTCTTGTACTTGCCGGCGATGGCGGTCTCCGGGTTCATCTCCACGCTCTTCAGCTCCAGCCAGGCGCCCGGCAGGGCCTCGGCGGGGACCCTCTGCACGAAGTCGGGCACGAACCCGAACATCTGCCTGGCGTCGTCCATGGCCGAACGCGCGTCGGTGATGGCGATGGGCTTGGGCGGCGGCACCTTGCCGGTGGCCATCTTGGTCAGGTAGTCGACCATCTTGGCGGTGTCGGCGCGGTATTTGGTTTCGTCCAGCATCAGGCCATTGAAGATGGTGCTCCAGTGGCGGGTCAACGCGGCCAGGGTGGCCGCCTCCTTGACCTCGGCCTCCGTCGCGCCGAAGGCCTGCGCACAGCGCGTGTACGCGTAGACGCTGGTGCGCGCGCCGGCCTGGGCGGCCACCGCCAGCCCGATCAGGTCCTTGACCTTGTTTGGCAGCGCCGTGGTGCCGTCCTGGAACTGCTTCATCTCCGCCCAGGCGCCCGGCAGGGCATTGTCCGGCAGTGCCTTGAAGAAGCCGGGCAGAAAGCCGTAGGCGGCGACGATCTCACCTCGGGTCGCCTCCGCCGGGGTGCCCGCCTTGGCGGAAGTTGCACCGGCGGCAAGCAGCGCGGTGGCCAGCAGGGTGAAGACAGGCGCGCAGGAACGCAGGCGGCTTTGCCGTCGGAGTTCTCCCGTGGGCGGTCTGGAACCCCTCGAGGGTTGCAGGTGAGCAGTCCGGAATCTCAGGTTGGTTCTCAGGGTCATGGTCGGTCTCCTTTCGACCCTGAGGCGTGACTTGGGACGGAACAGTGTTCCGCGGTGGCTGTTCCGTCAGCGCACCGTGACGCCGTCCTCCTCCTTGAGGCGCTCGATCTTGGCCTGGCATTGCGACCGGATGTTGCCCCGCATGGCCGGGCTGTCGTCCTGCATCGATTCCTGCCAGACCCCCTGGTACGTCTGGCACAGCGTCCCCTTGGGATCCTGCCGGCAGAAGTGGTCACGCACGCGTTCGCAGGGGTTTCGCCGGCCGTCCAGCATGGCCAGCACCAGCCAGACCAGGCCAGCCATCCCGGCGCCCAGCCCGACCGCCTTCATGATCCGAAATCGCTTTCGGTACTGGTGCACGTCGATCTGCTCGGCGTCGCGACGGATCTGCTCCAGCTCCTCCGGCGTTTCGTCCATGGGCGGCGATGTTATAACCCGCCCGATGCCCCGAGGACTGCAGAAGGTGATCACCAAGGCCACGCGCAAACCGCGCCGCGGCCCCTGGCCGCCTGATCCGGCGCGCGTTCGATCGGTCATCGACGCCCTGGAAGAGGCCTATCCCGACGTCGACTGCGAGCTGGACCGCGAGACGCCCTTCCAGCTTCTGTGCGCCACCATCCTGTCGGCGCAGACCACCGACGACCGGGTCAACAAGGTGACGCCGGCCCTGTTCAAACGCTTTCCCGACGCGCCGTCGATGGCCAAGGCCCGCCTGCCCGAGCTGGAGAACCTGGTCCGCTCGACCGGTTTCTACCGACAGAAAGCCAAGAGTCTGAAAGGGACGGCCCAGGGGGTGATGCAACTTTACGGCGGCCAGGTGCCCCGGACGCTGGCCGAGCTGACCAAGCTGCCGGGCGTGGCCCGCAAGACCGCCAGCGTGGTACTGGGCACCGCCTTCGGCCTGGCCGAGGGCGTCGTCGTCGACACCCACGTCCAGCGCCTGAGCATGCGCCTTGGCCTGACCCGATCGGCCGACGTCAAGAAGATCGAACAGGACCTGATGAAGGTCATCCCGCATGACAACTGGATCCGCTTTTCCCACCAGCTGATCTGGCACGGCCGCCGCGTCTGCTTCGCCCGCAAACCCAACTGCGCCTCCTGCACTCTCGCGCCGTTCTGTCCCAGCGCCGGCCTGGAAGGCTAGGTCGAGCGAAGGTTCATCAATCGCCGAAGTAGACTTGGTCGTAGGCGCAGGTCGCGTCTTTTTCCATGGGCTGCGGATAGTCGACCAGGCGGCCTTCGTAGTTGCGCAGGGTCCAGTGGTCCTCGCCGCGGGCCACGACATAGTCGGGGCCGATGCTGACCTTGCCCATGCCGCCCGGCGTGTCGATCACCAGGTGGGGCACGGCCAGGCCCGAGATGTGGCCGCGCAGCTGCTGCATGATCTCGACGCCGGTCTCGACGGAGGTGCGCAGGTGCGAGGTCCCGGCGGCGACGTCGCCCTGGAACAGGTAGTAGGGGCGCACGCGGCAGCGCAAGAGCTCGGTGAACAGCTTGCGCATCACGCGCGCCGACGAGTTCACCCCCCGCAGCAGCACGGTCTGATTTCCCAGCGGGATCCCGGCGTCGGCCAGGCGCTCGCACGCGGCCCGCGCCAGCGGCGTCAGCTCCTTGGGGTGATTGAAGTGAGTGTTGATGAACAGCGGATGATAGCGCCGCAGCATCGTGCACAGCTCGTCGTCGACGCGCATGGGCAGCACCACCGGGACGCGGGTCCCGATGCGCACGATCTCGACGTGGGGGATGGCGCGCACCCCCGCCACGATCTCTTCCAGTCGGTTCGTCGACAAGGTCAGCGGATCGCCGCCCGAGATCAGCACGTCGCGGATGGCGGGCGTGCGCCGGATGTAATCCAGGGCCGCCGCCAGATCGTCGCGCGAGATGGGCGACTCCTCCTGTCCGACCAGGCGCCGCCGGTTGCAGTGCCGGCAATAGATCGCGCAGCGGTCCAGGGCCAGCAGCAGGCAGCGATCCGGGTAGCGGTGAAAGATCCCCGTCGCGGGCGAGTGCGCGTCCTCGCCCAGCGGATCGACCAGGTCCCCCGGTTCGTTGACCAGCTCCCGCCCGCGCGGGATCACCTGCATGCGCACCGGGCAGGACGGATGCTCCCGGTCGATCAGCGAGAAGTAATAGGGCGTCACCGCGACACGGAAGTGCCCCGGCGCCGCGTCCAGGCCAGCCTCTTCCTCCAGCGTCAGGGGCAGGCGCGCGCCGATCTCTTCCTTGGTGGTGATGCGGTGGCGAAGCTGCCAGCGCCAGTCGTCAGGCTGCTCCGCGCGAGCGGCGCCGCCGACGTCGTCAGTCGGGGCCGGGCCTTCGGGGAGCACACGAAGGGCGATGGTCATGGTGGTGCGCTGGCGTCGTCGTCGGCGTCGACACCGGCGTCGACACCGCCGTCGTCGACCGCCTGGGGACCGGTCTCATCGCCGGCGTCGGCTGCGACGATCTCGGGCGCGCCGCCGTCGCCATCGTCATGCGTCTCCGCTGGCACGTCGCCGCTGGCCGCGTCGGGGCCGCCGTCGTCGCCGCCCGGCACGCCGCCATCGTCGCCGCCGACCGGGGGAGTGTCCGTCGTCAGCGCCACGTCCATCTCGTTCCGGTGGCCGACGTCGATGTTCGTCAAGATACCGGAGCCGCCGGCCAGTTTTTTCCCGGCCGCATCCTGGGCCTCGATGTCCACCGTCAGATCGCCGTCGCGCGACCGATCCATCTCGACGGTGAAGTTGGTCGGCAGCGAGAACGGCTCCTTCGGGGGCGGAGAAGGAATGAAGAAGGTGGTGGACAGTCCAGCGGTGGTCAGCACCACCTTCAGCTGGGAGATGCCGGTGGCATCGCCGGTGACGTTCACAAAAATGACGGTCTTGGTGTCCGAGCAGCCACCCGCCAGACCCGCCAGCGCGCCCGAAAGCGCCAGGGCCACACACGCCGCACGCAGTCCCAAAGTTAGTCGAGTCATAAAAGTCCTAGAATCGAACGTTGCCCAGCGCCGACGGCGGAATATCCGTCCCGTCAGAGCGAAGAACAAAGTAAGTCGCCACGCCACCACCGACAATCACCGCTGCGATCGTCGTCCAGAACCACCATTGGCTGGTCACTCCACGGTGCACCTCGGCGTCCTGATTGCCAAGCGGCATCGGCGCCGGGTCGTAACGAACGATGTCCAGCCCGGTCGACGGGGGCTGCCGGTCGGCCGGACGTTCGTCCAGATCGATGTGCGGGCGGCCCACGCCTTGATCAGGGACCTTGGCCGCGACCAAGGGCGCGTCGCCGATCGGAGCGGGGTCCAGGACCGGAGCGGCAGACGCCGGCACCGGCGCCGTCACGATCTTCGGCTCCGCCGCAGCGGGCTTGCCAGCCGCCTCCAGCGTGACGATGTGCGCCTCGACCCGCGCCCGGTTCGGCGCGCCGGGCATTTCTACCAGGAACCGGCGATAGTCGGCCAGCGCCGCATCGCGGTCGCCCAGGGTTCGATAACACTCTGCGCGGTTGAACAGCAGCACCGGGTCTTTCAGCAGGTGCAACGCCTTGGTGTACTCCGGCACCGCTGCCTTGCAATTGTTCGCACCCGCCAGAGCGGCCGCCTTTCGCGAATGCCGCAAGCCCTCGGCGTAGACCTTGGTGTAGTCACTCGCCTGCGCCACCCCGCCCGAGAGCCCAGCGGCCAGCGCGCAGGCCGCCAGCACACCAGCACCAGCCAGACGGGGAGCGGACGGCATTCGCAAGGGAAACCGTAAGCCAGCGTGCATGCGCATGTGGCCGAGGATTTTAG
>DATLVT010000470.1:0-21493 GCA_035577105.1 Polyangia bacterium | reverse complement strand
TCCTGGCCCACAGTCAGAACGCCGGCGGCAGCCCGGAAGAGGTGTTCCTGAAGGACCGGCCGCTCATCATCACCATCCTGCTGTGGATCCTGACCACGGCGGTGATCCTGGGAACCCGTCACTGATGCGCCCGTTCGCGCTGGGTCTGTTGCTGGCGCTGACGTTTGCGGGCCGGGCGCAAGCGGCGCCCGCGCCGCCGCGCACGCCGCATCCGCGGATCTATCTCAACGCCGGCACGCTGGCGGCCATCAAGAAGAACGGGCGTCAGTCCGGGACCTGGGCAGCCCGCGCCGTCGAGGTGTGCCAGGACGCCAGCCGCCATCCCGAGCGATACCAGAAGAGCGGATATCAGGGGTCAGACTGGGCGGCCATAGCGTCGACCTGCGGAATGGCCTGGCAGATGGTCCGCGATCCCAAGCTGGCGGCGGCCGGCATTCGCATGTGGCGGGCGCTGATGGAGGACGTCGAGACCGTCGGCGACGGCAAGGCCTGCAAGGCCTCGAACCCGCCCAAGGACTGGAACGCGTCGATCTGGCGCGACACCGGCTACGCCATCCGTTTCGTCGGGCCGCACGCTGCGCTGGCCTATGACTGGCTGCACGACGCGCCCGGCGTCGACGAGGCGCTCCTGCGCCAGAGTCGCGCCTGCTTTGGCTCGTGGGTCGACTGGTACACCAAGGACGGCTACATGCACTCGACGCCGGGGGCGAACTATCACGCCGGTTTCGTCTTTGCGAAATCGCTGATCGCCATCGCCACCGCCGGCGAGGATGCGGCCGGCGATCGCGCCTGGAAAGAAGTGGTCGACGACATCTTCGGGGCGCAGATCATCGGCCAGGGGTTGGCCGGCGCCGGTGAACCGGTGGGCAAACCGGCGGGCGCGCTGCTGGGGGGCGACTGGCCCGAAGGCTGGCAGTACGGCCCCCTCAGCGTCATCGAATACGCGCTGGCCGCTCGCGCCGTCGAGGAAAACGGCGCGCCCTTGCCCGCCATGCGCCGCTGGCTGGGTGACGTCGTCGTGCGCGCCCTGCACGGCGTGACGCCGGGCGGGGACCGGGTCTACGTTGGCGGCGACACCGACTATGCCGGGTACTACCTGCCGCAAAACGGTGCCGGCGTGGCGGCGGCGCTGCTGGGACTGGCCAGCGATCGGGCCGCGGCCTGGGCGCGTTTTTCCGTCGGCAAGCGGCCGCCCGGAAAGGAGGGCAACCCCGCCATCGAAGCGCTGGCCGAGCTGCGCACCGTGCCGCCCGAGGATTACCGGCGCGGCGGCCCGCCGCCTTACTACCTGGCGCGCGGCACGCGCAACGTCTACGCGCGCAGCGACTGGAAGGACAGCGCCTTCTGGACCGTGTTCACCTCGGCGCCACGGCTGGTTCCCGACCACCAGCATCCCAACGCCAGCAACTTTGTTCTGTCGCACGGCGCCGACGATCTGATCGTCGATCCGTCGCCCTACGGAACGCGATCGACCATGACCGGGAACGCCGCCACGCTGGACGCGCGTGTCGTGGGCACCAACTATCGCCCCAGCCAGACGTCCTGGAGCCACGCCGAGCTGCCCTGGGCCCGCGCCACCCGCTCCGGCATCGTGGCCGCCCGCGCCGATTACCACCTGGCCTTCCAGTTCTCGGAGATCCCCAGCGACGTGACGTTCGCCTTGCGCGACTGGGTCTTCATCCCCGAAGGCGAGATCGTCTCCATCGATCGCACCGCCAGCGGCGCCCCGGAGCGAAAGACGTACCTGCGTTTCAAGACGCCGGCGCACCTGGCGCTGGGCGCCGATCGCCGCCTGGCCAGCGGCGTCGTCGGCCGCTCGTCGATCGCCATCCATACCGTCGACCTTTCAGGTGGTACGCCGGTGGTGCGCACGCCGCCCATCGGTCACTGCGACGTGGCGATCTTTGGCGCCTGCGAGGCGGCGCGCATCCGCGTCGACGAATACGCCGTGGAGATCCCCGGCCCCACCGCCACCGCCGTTCACGTCATCGACGGCCTCAACAAGGGCGAGCCGCCGGCCGAGGTGCGCGCGCAGAAGAGCGGCGGCCTGGGGGTGCTGGTGAAGCGGGGCGCGCGCCGCACGCTGGTGATGACGTCAGGACGGACGGCGGTGGGCACGGAATCCCGTCTGGCCTACAGCGCCGACGGTGGCGACAAGACCTGGCACGTGGTGTTCGACGCTCCCGAGGACGAACGCGGCCGCGCGACGGTGACCGCGTCGGCCGCGAACGGCCAGTGCGCCGTCGAGATCAAGCCGGGCGGATCGTCCTCGTTCACCGGGCGACCGCTGATCTTCGTGGTGGCAGGCGCCGTCGCCGGTTGCGCGGTGACGGAAGATCCGGACGCGCCGTTGGCCGCCGCGCCGTAGCTCCCGAGCCCGGCGTCCGGCGCGCTCCTTCTTACTTCCTCTCGTTGTTCTTTTTTTGCACCGGCGCCGGCGCAGGACGACCGGGCCCCGGCACCGCGGCGCTGGGGAGCGTGCGGGGTGCGCCCATGGCGGCGCCAGCGGCACCACCGCCACTGCTGCGAGGCGCGCCCATGGCGGCGCCGGCCGACCCACCGCTGCGGGGCATGCCCATGGCGGCACCGGCGGCGGGGCCGCCCGGCTGGCCGGGCGCTCCAAAGCGTCCGCCGTTCACGGGGCCGACGGGCGCGGGGCGGTACACGGTCCCCGGCGCGGCATTGGGGAGGGTGCGGTTAGGCCCACCGCTGGGAGGCGGTGGCGTGGTCGTCGGGGCGCCACCATGCCAGCCGGTGCTGGGGGGAGGCTGCGTCGGCGTCGGGTTGGTCGTCGTCGACGGGGCTGGAGCGGCGCCGTGCCAGCCGCTGTTGGGCGGCGGGGTCGGGCTGCCGGGATGCCAGGTGTTGCCCGGTGCGGGCGCGGGCGTCGCCGTCGTCGGCGGGGGAGCTGCACCTCGCCAGCCAGGAGAGGGCGCCGGTCCGGGAGACGGGGCGGGGGCGCTGCCTCGGTACGCCGGGCCGGTCGGAGCGGTGGCGCCGTTGGGACTGCCACGCCAACCGCCATTGTTGGGCGCCGGGGCGGTGGCCGGCGCTCCTCGCCAGCCGCCGCTGGACGCGGGCGGCGTGGCCGGAACACCACGCCAGGTCTGCGCCGGCGGCGTGCCGCGCATGCCACCGTAGGAGTAATCGCGGTAGCCGCCGTGATCCTGCCAGTAACCGCGGTGATAGACCCAGCGGCCGTCGTGCAGGACGTACTGCGGCTGGATGTACAGGTATCCGGAGCGGGGCGGCGCCCAGTATCCATTGACCCAGTACCAGTCGTAGTTGTTCCAATCCCAGTACCCGTCGACCCATTGGTAGCCCCAGCCGGGAGGCGCCGGCCGGTATTCGACGACGGGCGCGGGCGGCGCCACCGTCGGATACACCGTGACATAGTCAGCCGGTGGTTGTGGCGGCGGGGGTCCTACCTCGGCCGTGGCCACCACCGCCGGTCGGGCGCGCACCACACAGCCAGAAGCCAGCATCGCCACCACGGGAACTGCCAGCCATAAGGGACGGGTCATGGGGGATCTCCTTTGTTTCTTCGACGCAGAAACGTACCTACGAATTCAATAACCGGCAAGGAATCGGCCCCCTTGCCGGGGCCCGGCATCCGGCGGCGTCCCCGGGTTCCTTGACCGCCAAGCCGGGCGCGTCTAAACAAGCGAAGGACATGGAGACCGTCTTTTCAGGGATTCAGCCTTCGGGCGAGTTGCATCTGGGGAACTACCTGGGCGCAGTTCGCACCTGGGTCGATCTTCAGTCCCGTTACCGCTGCTACTACGCCATCGTCGACTATCACGCCATCACCCAGCCATACGAACCGGGTGAGATGCAGCGCCGGGTGCGCGAGATGGCCATCGATCTTCTGGCCTGCGGCGTCGATCCCGATCGGGCGACGCTGTTCGTGCAGTCGGCCGTCCCGGAACACACGGAGCTGGCCTGGGTGCTGGCGTCGGTGACCCCCTTCGGCGAGCTGGGGCGCATGACCCAGTTCAAGGACAAGTCCGAACACCACCCCGAGAACGTCAACGCCGGACTGTTCACCTATCCGGTGCTGCAGGCGGCCGACATCCTGCTTTATCGCGCCACCCGCGTGCCGGTGGGCGAGGATCAACGCCAGCACCTCGAGCTGGCGCGCGAGATCGTCCGCCGTTTCAACGCCCGCTTTGGCGACACGTTCGCCGAACCGCAGCCGCTTTTCTCGACGACGCCGAAGATCCTGGGTCTCGACGGACAGTCCAAGATGTCCAAGAGCCTGGGCAACACCATCAGCCTGCGCGAGACCGACGCGCAGATCTGGGACAAGCTGCGCACGGCGGCCACCGATCCGGCGCGCGTGCGGCGCACCGACCCCGGCAACCCCGACGTCTGTAACATCTTCACGCTGCACAAGTTCTTCTCCGACGACGCCACCCAGGCGGCCGTTCGCACCGGTTGCACCACCGCCGGCATCGGCTGCATCGACTGCAAGAAGATGCTGCTGACCGGGATCAAGGCCGACCTCGGCCGCATCCAGGCCCGCGCCGCCGCCCTGCGCGCCGATCCAGCCCAGGTCGACGCCATCCTGGCCGCCGGCGCCGCCCGCGCCCGCGTGCTGGCCCGCGACACCCTGGCGGCGGTTCGCGATCGCCTGGGGCTGGCCGCGCCGCCCGCGTGAGGGTTGTGCCGCCGTCTTCGTCGTCTGTCGTCATCGTCGTCGTCGCCGCTCTGGCGCTGGCGGGTGGCGCCTGCTCGACGCACGACGAAGGCGCGTCGCCCGAATCCGCGGTGCAGCTCTTGATCGCATCGGCGCGCGCCGGCGATCGTCTGGCCGTGTACCAGCGCCTGGGCCCGCGCACGCGCAGCCGCATCGAGGAGCAACTGGCCAGCGCGCGCAAGACCGGTGGAACCCGCATGCTGCGCCCCGAGGATCTGGTCACCGTCGGCTGGGTCCCCCCCGCCTGGGAGGCCGCGGGCACGCGCCTCCTCCGCCGCGACGGCACCGAAGCCGAGGTCGAGGTCTATTCAGCCACCGGCGACCGCCAGACCGTCAACGTCGTGCGCGAGGGCCGCTCCTGGCGCGTTGAGTTGCCGCTGCGCTAGCGACCCGCCTTGGCGGCCGGTCTCGAAGCAAGGTCTCCGACCTGGATCGCAGGCGGGCTTTGCCCGCCGGAGACACGGCAGGGCGAGCAGGATCTGCGGTCGGCTCTCGTCGCGTCGGGGAGAGCCCGCGAGAGGGGCCAGCAGGCCCCTTTCGCGTAGCGAGCGAAGCGAGCGCCCTAGCGTCGTTCGCGGACTTCGGTCTGCTCGACCAGTTCGACGTCGGCGTCTTCCAGTTCGATGATCACGTCGCCGAAGTCGGGGAGGCGCATGTTGGGGTCGGTGTCGCGGAAGCTGTCGCGGGTGGGTTCGCGGCGTTCGCCCACCCGGCGTTCGCGCGGGAAGATGCGGTGATCGGTGGCGCCGTGCCGGCGATCGCCGTCGCGCCGGTCGCGGCGCAGGGCCTGGCGGATCCCCTCCAGCGATTCGGGCATGGGATCGATGCGGGCCGTGCGCGCGGCGCAGCCGTGGCAAAAGGGCAGGGTGCGGCCGTGGATCTCCATCAGCTTGAGCTGATCGCGGCGCTTTTCCCGGCAGATCGTGCACATGGCGCCTCGCCCGACCGGGCGTGACTCTGCCCAGCGCGTGTAGCAACCCCAGCAGCGACCGCGCCGGAGCTCGATGACCTCCGCCCCGCAGACGTTGCAGGGCAGGGTCGCTTGCTCGATGTGGACGCTCATGTCCTCAGTAAAACGCCAGATGCCGGCCTGAGCAAAAAAAGTGCTCTCCACACATGCTAAGGTCTGGGTGTCGCCTTCGCATGCGTCGCGCACTCGTGGTCATCGAAGACGCCTTTTTACGGCAGAGCCTGCAGCTGGCCTTGCACGGGGTCGGCTTTCAGACCGTGGGCGTGGCCTCCCCGCGCGAGGCGACGCGCGAGCTGGCCAGCGGGTCGTACGAGCTGGTGGTGTCGCGGGCCAACGGTGCTGGCGGCGCCCTGGCGGTGATGCCGGCTGCCGAACCGTCGCGCTCGTCCGATGGAACGACCCTGGGGGCGGCAGCGGGCGACGTCGGCCTGGTCGGTCAGCACCCGCGTCTTCTGTCGTTGCTCGCCACCATCGCCAAGGTGGCTCGGCACAAGACCACGGTCCTGGTGCGCGGCGAATCGGGCACGGGCAAGGAGCTGGTGGCGCGGGCGGTGCACGCCCTGTCTCCGCGCCGGGACGGTCCGTTCGTCGCCGTCAGCTGCGGCGCCATCCCGTCGGGGTTGCTGGAGTCCGAGCTGTTCGGGCACGAGCGCGGCGCCTTCACCGACGCGGTCCGCGATCGCCCGGGGATGTTCGAACGGGCATCGGGTGGAACGCTGTTCCTGGACGAAGTCGGCGAGCTGTCCCTGCCCATGCAAGTCAACCTTCTGCGCGTCCTGCAGGAGGACCGCATCCTGCGCGTCGGTGGCACCAACGAAATTCCCGTCGACGTGCGGGTGGTGGCGGCCACCGCGCGCGACCTGGAGGCGGAGGTGGCCACCGGACGTTTTCGCGAAGATCTCATCTATCGACTGGACGTGCTGTCGCTGCGCCTGCCGCCCTTGCGCGAACGCGCCGACGACGTTCCCCTGCTGGTGGCGCATTTCATTGCCCGGGCCAACCAGCGGCTGGGGCTGACCATTCGAGGCGCCAGCGCCGAGGCGCTGCGCGCCCTGCAGGCCTATCGCTGGCCCGGCAACGTGCGCGAGCTGGTGAACGTCATCGAGCGCGCGGTGGTCCTGGCGGAGGGCGCCGAGCTGGGCGTCGACCTCCTGCCGCCCCGGGTGGCGGCGCCCAGCGAGAGCAGCGGGGTGGCGCTGACCGCGGCCGGCGAGGCCAGCGGCGACCTGTCGATCAAACGGGCGGGCCGCCGCGCCGAGGAGGAATTGATCCGGCGCGCCCTGGCGCGGACCGGTGGAAATCGGACCCGGGCGGCAGAACTTTTAGAAATCAGCCACCGTGCCCTGCTTTACAAGATTAAGGAGTATAAAATCGGACCACCGGGCTGACCCTCGCAAGTAGCTTTTTTGACAGCCTTTTGCGACCTGCCTACAATGTAGTCCTATATGAGTGTAAGTAGGAACAAAAAGCCGCCGCCAGTCGGATAGTCATCATGGCTTCCAACTGCATCGGCCTCGATATCGGATCCAGCGCCATCAAGATCCTGCAGGTCAAGAAGACCAGCAAAGGGATCCGCCTGCTGGATTTCGGGATCGAGCCGTTGCCGGCGCAGACCATCGTCGACGGTTCGATCATGGACCAGAGCTCGGTGGTCGAGGCGATTCGCAAGTTGAAGGCGACGCTGGGCATCCGCAACAAGCGCGTGGCCACGGCCATCTCCGGCCACTCGGTGATCATCAAGAAGATCCAGTTGCCGCAGATGTCGGCCGACGAGCTGTCGCAGCAGCTGCCCTTCGAGGCCGAGCAGCACATCCCGTTTCGCAAGGACGAGGTCGAGATCGATCACCAGATCTTGAACGCCAAGAACGCCGGCGGGCACATCGATCTCTTGCTGGTGGCCGCCAAGAAGGAGGTCATCGCCGATTACGCGCAGGTGATTCGCGACGCTAAGCTGGTTCCCACGGTGATGGACGTGACCGCCTTCACCGTGCAGAACGCCTTCGAGGCCAACTATGACGTGCCGGCCGGTGAATCGGTGGGGCTGATCAACATCGGCGCCGCCATCTCGAACGTCAACGTCATCAACGAAGGGAGCAGCCTGTTCACCCGCGACGTGACCGTGGGCGGCGGCGCCTTCACCGACGAGATCCAGAAGCGGGCCAACGTCAGCTATGACGAGGCCGAGGGTTTGAAGATCGCCTTCACCGAGGGGGGGGCCGACACGCCGGGGATGCCGCCTGGCATCGAGGCCATCATGATCGAGGTGGCCGACGGGATCGCCGGCAAGCTGCAGCGGACCATCGACTTCTTCCTGGCGGCCACGCCCGACGCCTCGCTGTCGCGCATCTACCTGTCGGGCGGCTCGGCGCGGGTGCCGGCGCTGCAGCGGGCGCTGCAGGAAAAGGCGCGCGTGCCGGTGGAGATTCTGGATCCCTTTCGTCGCCTGCTGATCGACGAGACCAAGTTCGACATGGAGTTCATCCGGGCCCACGCCGCCGAGGCGACGGTGGGGCTGGGGCTGGCCTTGCGCCGGCCAGGAGACCACGGATGATTCGCATCAACCTTCTGGCCGTCAAGCGCGCCAAGAAGCGCGACGCGGGCGAGCGAGCCCTCATCTTCATGGGCATGGCCGTGCTGGCGGCGGTGGCGGCCATGGCCTTTGCCTACATCGACGCGCAGGGCGAGCTGGACGGGATCAAGCGCGCCAACAACGGCGTGCGCTCGGACATCGAACGGCTGAAGACCGAGCTGGGCGATTACGACAAGATCAAGTCCCAGCGGCAGGACCTGCTGAAACAGCAGAAGACCATCCAGGCGCTGCAGGCGGGGCGCACCGGGCCTTTGTTCCTGATGCGCGAGCTGTCGGAGATCCTGACCCCCAACAAGGGGCCGACCTTTGATCGCGCCACGTACGAGGAACGGCTGCGGCGCGACCCCAACATCGGGTTCAACGCCAGCTGGGACACGCGGCGCGTGTGGCTGGAAAGCTTTGAAGAGGCGCAGGGAAAGCTGCGCATGAAGGGGGCGGCCAAGTCCAACGAGGACGTCGCCGAGTTCCTCAAGCGCCTGCAGGTCTCCCTGTTCTTCTCCGACGTGACGCCCGAATCAACCGCCCAGGTCGCCGAATCAACCACCAACCCCGGCGCCAAGCACGTCACGTTCAACCTCAGCGCCAAGGTCGTTTACTGAGTCATGGACGAAAAGCTCAGGAAGTTGCTGAAGCTGAAGACGCCGGCGAAAATCAGCGTGACGGCGGCGGCTATCCTGGTGTTGGGGCTGCTGTTCTACCAACTGCTGTACTCCGACGTCGCGGACGACATCAAGAAAGCGAAGGCCCAGGAGAGCGAGCTGCGCGACGAGAAGGCCTCCTATGCGCGGCGAAAAGGGGAGTACCTGTCGTACCGCACCGAGCTGACCCAGCTTCAGGAGGAGCAGCGCGAGCTCTTGAAGGCGCTGCCCAAGAAGGCGGAGATCCCCTCGTTCATCTCGAACATTCAGGAACAGGCCGAACTGGCGGGCCTGGAAGTGCTGGTCATCGACATCGCGCCGGAGGTGGCCCAGGAGCTGTACGTGAAGATCCCGGTGCGCATGGAGATCAGGGGCACCTATCATCAAATTGCAAAATTCTTCAAAAACACCAGCGACCTGCGCAGAATCGTCAATGTGGAGAATCTAACCCTCACGCCCGAGAGGACCTCTGCTGGCGAACAGCAGAACGGACCGGTGCGGCTGAGGGCCAAGTTCGTGGCGGCCACGTTCCGTTTCAAAGAGGCGCCCGCGGAGCCAGGAGCGACAAAATGATGGGCGGGCGGCGCATGGGCATGGGCACGGGCAATGGCGTGGTGGCCAGGTTGGCGACGGCCACGGCAGTATCAACGGTGGCGGTGATCGCCGCGATCGCCTGGGCGCCACGCTTGCGGGCGGCGGACGCCGGTGGCGCGGCGGCCAAGCCGGCAGCTGCGCCGGCGAAGCCGGCAGCGACGGCAACGGCGCCCGCGACGCCAGCGGCGCCGGTCGATCCGGCGGCGGCAGCAGCGGCGCGGGCGGCGGTCCTGCGCAAGAAGGTCCTCAAGGACGAGGACTTCGTCGAGAACGAGGAGAGCAACCGCGATCCGTTTCATTCCTACCTGCGCCTGTTCGTCGACAAGCTGACCATCAAGACGCGCAAGGTGCCGGCCATCTTCGACAAGTACAGCCTGGAAGAGCTGGCCCTCATCGCGGTGATCTCCGGCGACGAAAATCCGCGGGCGATGTTTCGCGATCCGCTGGGCCTGGGACAGACGGTCAAGCAGGGCGATTACATCTCCAAGTCCGGCGCGCGCGTCACGAAGATCCTGTCCGACCGGGTGATCGTCGAGCAGACGGAGACCGGCCAGAACGGCGAGACGCGCGGCGTGGAGAAGGCCATCCTGGTCAATCCCGAGGAGCCGTCGCGATGAAGGCCCGGCGCACGATCGTGAACGCCCGGCGCGCGACGAAGATCCGGCGCACGCTGCAGGTCGTGTCGGGCCTGGCGGTGTCGCTGGCCTTTGCCATCGGCGCGCCGCCGGTGGCCAGCCAGCAGCCCCCGACCACCGGCCCGAGCGCCGGCGGAGGCGCCTACGGCGACATGCCGCCCCTGGGGGCGCCGGCCGCTCCGACAACGGGGACGCCGCCCGCGCCTCCCGGTGGCATGCTGGTGGCGCCGACCAGCCCGGCGCCCGCCGCGCCCGGTGGTGCCAGCGCGCCTGCCGCGGGTGCCGCGCCGGCGACAGGAGGCGCCGCGCGATCTCCCGCAGCGCCGGCCGCCGGCGGCACGGCCTCTGTCGCGCCTGCCGGCGGCGGGCTGCCTGCCGGGCTGCACTTCAGCAACGGCAAGCGCCGTTATACCGGCCGCCGCATCGACCTGGATTTCAAGGGCGCCGACATTCACAACATCCTGCGCCTGCTGGCCGACGTGGGGCAGGTGAACATCGTGACCTCCGACGACGTCAAGGGCGAGGTCACCATCAAGATGAAGAACGTCCCCTGGGACCAGGCCCTGGACGTCATCCTGCGCGCCAAGCTGCTGGGCCAGGTGCGCGAGGGGAACCTGATCCGGGTGGCGCCGATGGCGGTGCTGGAGAAGGAGCTGGAGCAGGAGATCGCCCGGCAAAAACAGCTGAACGACGTCATGCCCACGGAGACGCGCCTCATCGGCATCTCCTACGCCGACGCCAAGCAGCTGCAGGATCGGGCCAAGGATCTGCTGTCGCCGCGCGGCCGCATCTCCGTCGACGATCGCACGAACCAGATGATCGTCTCGGACGTGTCGCGCAACCTGCAGCTCATCGAAGATCTGGTGCGCAACCTGGACACGCAGACGTCGCAGGTGATCATCGAAGCGCGCATCGTCGAGGCGCGGTCGACGTTCGTGCGGCAGATCGGCGTGCAGTGGGGCGGCTCGGGCTTTCGCGACGCCGCCCACGGCAACCCGACCGGGCTGGTCTTCCCCAGCAATATCGCCACGGCCGGCGGCGCCACCGACGCCACCACGCCCCGGGCCGGCCTGAGCACCGCCGCCAGCCCCGATTTCGCCGTCAACCTGCCGGCCGCCGTCGGCACCGGCAGCGGCGGCGCGCTGGGGCTGATGCTGGGCTCGGTCAACGGGGCCTTCAACTTGAACCTGCGCCTGACCGCCATGGAATCCAGCGGGCAGGTCCGCATCCTGTCGTCGCCGCGCATCTCGACGCTGGACAACGTCGAGGCGTCGATCACCCAGGGCGTGTCGATCCCCATCGCCATCGTCAGCGCGCAGGGCATCCAGACGGTCTTCGTCGAGGCCAACCTGGGGCTGGTGGTCAAGCCCCACGTCACCAACGAAGGCACCGTGGTGATGAACATCCACGTCACGCGCAACGAGCCTGACTTTGTCAACACCGGCGCCCGCGGCGATCCCACCATCCTGCGCAAGGAGGCCAAGACGGTGATGCTGGTGCACGACGGCGACACCGCGGTCATCGGCGGCATCTACCAGCGGAACTCCGGGCTCAGCTTTGCCAAGGTGCCGTTCTTCGCCGACCTGCCGTTCGTCGGCTTCTTCTTCCGCAACAAGCGCGAGAACGACGATCGCACGGAGTTTCTGGTATTCATCACGCCGCGCATCGCGAACCGGACTCGCGCGCTGCGCCAGTAACACGGACCAACATGGCGGACGCTAGGCAGAAGGGCGACGGCGACGCCCCCATCTTCTTGATCGGCTTCATGGCCACGGGGAAGACCACCGTGGGCCGCCTGGTGGCCCAGGCGCGCGGTCTTGCCTTCGTCGATCTCGACGAGATGATCGCCGGGGGCGCCGGTTCGTCGGTGGCCGAGATCTTCGCGCGCGAAGGCGAGGCGGGGTTTCGTCGGCGCGAGGCCGAGGCGGTGCAGAAGGCCTGCACGCTGACCCGCACCGTGGTGGCCACCGGCGGTGGCGCCGCTTGCCGCGAGGAGAACCTGGCGTCGATGCTGGCGGGCGGCCGGGTGGTGGCCCTGTCGGCGACCCCGGCCGAGGTCTTGCGGCGAACGGGTGGGGCGTCCGGGCGGCCGCTGCTGGACGGCAAGGTCGATCCGGTGGGGACAGCGGCGGCCCTGCTGGCGGCGCGCGAGCCCTTCTACGCCCGCGCCCATCACAGCATCGACACCGTCGGAAGATCACCGGCGGAGGTGGCGACTTTGGTGCTGGCCGCGCTGGAGGGCGGCGGCGATGACATACTGGGGAGCACGAAGCGATGACCACGGTTGGTGTCGAGCTGGGCGAACGGCGCTACGACGCGCACATCGGGACATTCTCGCCCGCGGAGACGGCCGACGTGCTGGCGGCGGCGCTGGGCAGCGACGTGACCGGCGTGGCCGTGCTGGTCGACGGTGACCTTGGCCAGCGATCGCCGCGCGTGGCGCCCCTGGTCGAGGCGTTGCGCGCCCGCCTGCCGCGCCTCAACCGTTACGACCTGCCGGGCGGCGAGGCCAGCAAGACGCTGTCGCAGATCGAGCGCACCACCGAGTGGCTGGCCCAGCAGGGTTACGATCGGCGCGCCGCCATCATCGGCATCGGCGGCGGCGCCACCGGCGATCACAGCGGCTTCGCGGCGGCCATCTACCTGCGCGGCGTCCGCTTTGCTTTGTGCCCGACCACGCTGCTGGCCATGGTCGACGCGTCGGTGGGCGGCAAGACGGCGGTCGACCTGCCGGCGGGCAAGAATCTGGTGGGGGCGTTTCATCAGCCGCGCGTGGTGGTGGCGGATCTCGGGTTCCTGCAGACGCTGCCGCCGCGCGAGCTGATCGCCGGCATGGCCGAGATCGTCAAGTGCGGCTTCATCGCCGATCCGGCGCTGCTGGGGATCTTCGACGCGCACCCGGGGGGGCCGTTCTCCGAGCAGGCGGTGACGGCGCTGGTGACGGGGGCGGTGCGCGTGAAGGCCGAGGTGGTGGCCGAGGACGAACGCGAAGGGGGGCGGCGCGCCATCCTGAACTTTGGCCACACCATCGGCCACGCGCTGGAGGCGGAGTCGGCCTATGCCCTGCTGCACGGCGAGGCGGTGTCGCTGGGGATGGTGGCGGCCATGTCGCTGGGCGTCTCGCGCGGCATCACGCCGCCGGCGCTGGCGCAGCGGGCGCGCACGCTGCTGTCCAGCGTCGGGTTGCCGGTCGATCTGGAAGGGCGGATCACGCCGTCGGTGATGGCCCGCGTGGGCGTCGACAAGAAACGCGCCGGGCAAAAGGTGCGCTTTGTGCTGTGCGCGGCGGCCGGTGACACACGGCTGGTGGACTTCGGGCTGGACGACCTGGCCGGGCACTTTTTGCCCTCGGGCGGCGGGAGGTCTACGATGAGCGGCGGGCCATGAGACAGCCGCCGTCGCTTGGAGGGTCGGGTGAAGCGCTGCGCGCGCGCGTGCTGCGCGGGGCCGCGCTGGCGGCGGCCGTGGTGGTCGGCGGCTGCGTCGACAACGCCGGCCTGATGGTCATCGTCGGCAACCAGGTCCCGACCTTCGATGCCATCAAGAACACCTGCAGCGCCTCGGCGGAGATGGGGGCGGCCCTGCTGGGGCAGGGGATTCTGGATCTCGACGTGGGCACGCCGCAGCCGTACGTGGCCTACCCGATCATTCAAAACCGTCTGCAGCCGCGGGCGGTGATGGGCGGCCCGGAGCCCAACCGGGTGATGCTGGCAGGTTTTCACATCGACCTGCAGGCGCCCAGCGGCTATCCCTTTCCCTGGACGGACACGGTCCCCAGCCACATCGAGCCGGCGTTTTCGCAAGGGCTGGAACCGGGCGCCAGCTTGACCGCCGCCGTCGACGTCATCACCCAGAATCAGGCGCAGGCTATCCTGGCGGAGTTCAAACCCGGCGGCCTGTCGGCCAAGCTGACCGACCAGGTCATCTTCACGGTGCAGATGCGGGCCGTGGGAAGCCTGAACGGCGGGGAGATCGAATCAGACGTCTTTCGCTTTCCGGTGCGCGTCTGCGTCGGCTGCCTGCAGACCGGGTTCACCAGCATGGCCGAGTACAACTATCCCGGCGTGCCCCTGTGCTCGGTCGCGCCGCGCCCAAACATGTACAAGGGCAACCCCTGCAACTTCGCCCAGGACTCGGGTCCGCTGCTTTGTTGCCTGGACGACAACCACAAGGCCATTTGCCCGTCGCCTGACAAGTGACGGTGGTCGCTTGTTGTCGGCCAGTCCTCCGCCGATAGTTCGCGAACGATGATGCTGCGACGAATCGCGGGGCTGGCGTTCATCCTGGTGTCTGCCGTTGCATTGCCCCAGGCGGTGGCGCGGGGCTGGGGAACTGGGCAGCCGGCACCGGCGGGCCCGGCACAGGCGGAGACGCCGCCGGCGGCCGATGCGCAGACGCCGGCGCCACCAGTGACACAGCCTGCACCCGCGCCGGCGCCGGAATATCCGCCGCCGCAGTGGCCGCCGGCGCCGCCTCAGCCAGGCCAACCGAGTCCTGCGCCTTATTACCTGCCCCCGCCGCAGTGGGGACCGCCACCGCCGCCGGCACCGGCTGCGGCCGGGACCTTGAACAGCTCTGGGCGCTTTCACCGCGGCATCGGCATTGAATTGCTGGGCGTGGGGCCGGTCGGTGTCTGGACGCGCTTCGGCTCTGGTGGTGGCGTCGCGGTGACCACGGCCGTGCAGCTGGATCTGGGCCCGCGACTGGCGTTGCGGCTTCCCGTCAGCGCCGATTCGACGTTGCGCCACGGCGATGCCGCCTATGTGGGGCTCGCCTTCTCGCCGGGGCTGGTCTACCGCTGGCGCAGCGTCGACGATCAGCGCTGGGTTCCCTACGCCGGGGCCGGTCTCCGCCTGGCGGCCAGCGGCGTTCGTCGCGACTTTCTTGGTCAGCCGCTGGTCACCAGCACCACCACCATCACCGGCCCCCTTCATCTTCACGATCTCGATGATCATCACGGCAGCATCTTCGGCTCGCACCATGACGATCCGAACGTCGACACGCACGGCACCATCGCGCCCGAGCTGTGGGCGGGAATGGAATTTCACGCCAGTCGCTGGGTGGCGATGATCATGGGCGCCACCTACGCCTGGATGCGGTTCGATTCCGAACACGTCCACTTGCTGCGCGGGACGATCGCTCTGCGCGCGACGCTGTGATCTGAGAGAAAATCTAGTTTCCGTAAGTCGGCGGTCAACAATGGTAATTGACCACGATTTGCGTTGATTGACATTTTCGAGAGGACTAGCGTCGACGTTGCACCAATGAGCAACGTTGCTGTCAGAGAATTGACTGTGGCGTGTCTTTTGACTGTCGCCGTCGGGTGCTCGGGCACCATCGCGCCGGCTCCGGCGCAGGGAGGCGGCGGCAAGACTGGCCTTGGTGGGATGGCGGCCGGCGGCGCCGGAGGCACGGGCGGCGCGGGCGGAATCGTCAGCGCTCCCTTGGTCCCCGGGCGCTCGCCCCTGCGGCGGCTGTCGCGCGTCGAGTACAACAACACGGTGGCCGCCCTGCTGGGTGACACCAGCAACCCGGCCCAACAGTTCGAACCCGACACCATCGCCGACGGATTCACCAACAACGCCGACACCCAGAACGTCGGCACCAGCCTGGCGCAACAATATCTGACCGCGGCCGAGGCCCTGTCTATCAACGCCACCAAGGATCTCAACAAGCTGCTGGGCTGCAACCCGACCGGCGCCGAAGACGCCTGCCTGCACAGCTTCATCACCAGGTTCGGTCAGCGGGCCTGGCGCCGCCCGCTGACGGCGGCCGAGATCGATCGCATGTTCGCCGTGTACACCAAGGGCCGCGCCACCCAGGACATCCCCACCAGCACGCAGATGGTCCTGCAGGTGATGCTGCTGGCGCCGCCGTTTCTCTATCGCGTCGAGAAGGGCGCCGGAGCGCCGATGGCGGGCGCCACCAGCGTCCCGCTGACGTCCTGGGAGATGGCCTCGCGCCTGTCCTATTTCCTGGTGGGATCGATGCCGGACGACCAGCTCTTCGCCGCCGCCGCTCAGGACGCCCTGCGCACGCCCCAGCAGGTCGCCGCCGCCGCGCAGCGCCTGGTGGCCGCGTCCAACCAACCGGCGCAGGCGCGCATGGCGCAGTTCTTCGTCGAGTGGTTGCGCCTCATCAACGTCGACAAGATGCAGAAGGACGCGAAGGTGTTCCCGTCGTTCACGCCCACGCTCGGCGCGCTCATGCGTCAGGAGACCGAGACCTTCGTCAAGAAGACGCTGTTCGAAGGGCCGGGCGACATGACCACACTCTTCACGGCGCCTTACACCTACGCGCCGCCCGAGATTGTTCGCCTCTACGGCGCGGCGCCGCCTGATGCGCAGGGGCGGGTGACCCTGGATCCCAAGCAGCGCGCGGGCCTGCTGACCCAGCCGGCTTTTCTGGCCACGCAGGCCAAGGCCAACACCACCGATCCGGTGCACCGGGGCAAGTTCATCTGGGAGGGACTGTTCTGTGGCTCGGTCCCGGCGCCCCCGCAGAACGTGAACATCACGCCGCCGGTGATCACGCCGGGAACGACGGCGCGGCAGCGATTCGAACAGCACCGCGCCTCGGCGGCGTGCGCGTCCTGTCACGTGGTGATGGATCCCATCGGGCTGACCCTGGAGCATTACGACGGTCTGGGCCAGTGGCGCGACACCGAGAACGGCCTGGCCATCGACGTGTCGGGCACGCTGAGCGGCACCGACGTGGATGGTCCGTTCAACGGGGCCATCGAACTGGCGCAGAAGTTGAGCAAGAGCCCCCAGGTGGCGACCTGCACCGTGCGGCAGCTCTTCCGCTTTGGGTTCGGTCGTTACGAGACCACCGACGACGCGCCCACCATCGATCGCCTCGCGGCGGGGTTCCAGAGCAGCAAACAACGTGTCCTCGATCTGGCGGTGTCCATGACCCAGGTGCCCGCGTTCTTGGAAAAGCAGGTGTCTCCATGAGCACGAGCAACAGCAAGAGCAAGCGGCTGACGACGATCGTGAAGCCTCTCGCCCGGCGCACCGTGCTCAAAGGCGCCGGCGGCATCGCCGTCGGCCTGCCGTTCTTGAACGCCATGCTGCGCCCCCGTCGCGCCCGGGCGGCCGGCGTGGCCAAGCGGTTCGTCACGTTCTTCAGCGCCAACGGGACGATCTTGAAGGACTGGCAGCCTGGCGGCGGCGAGACGGATTTCACCATGTCGCCGATCCTGGCCCCGCTGGCGGGTCACCGCGACCAGCTGCTGATCTTGCGCGGGCTGAACAACGAGGTCTCCTACAACACGCCCGGCAGCAACGGCCACGATCTGTCGATGGGGACGATGATGTCGGCGCAGCCGATGCAGATCGGACCCAGCGGCCTGGGACGGCAAGGACACATCATCGACGGCACCGCGGGCGGTCGCACGATCGATCAGGAGATCGCCGCCCAGATCGGCACCGGCTTGCCTCACACCTCGCTCAGTCTGGGCGTGCAATCCACCAGCACCATTCTGGAGCCGATGGTCACGCGGACGTCATACCGGGGCGTCTCCGACCCCGTCATCCCCGAGGACGATCCCAAGCGCGCCTTCGCCTCACTGTTCGGCGACACGCAGGCTTCGCAGGACGCCGTCCTCAGCCAGCAGAAACGGCGCGGCACGGTGCTGGACGCTGTCCTGACGGAGTACACCGGCCTGATGTCCCAGCTGGGCGCCGACGATCGCGCCAAGCTGGATCGCCACGCCACATCGATTCGCGAGCTGGAAAAGCAGCTCCTGATGCCGCCCAACACCATGACCAGCTGCAATGGGCAGACGCCGGTGGCCCCCACGGTCACGCTGACGCCGGTCGACTGCTTGCAAGACCTGCGGCCCGCCAAGTGCGTGGGCGACTTTGTCACCATCGGCAAGGCGCAGATGGACATCCTGGTGCTGGCCTTGGCCTGCAACCTGACCCGCGTGGCGACGCTGCAATGGTCCACCGCCGAGAGCACCACCGTGCATTCCCAGCTGGGCATCTCCGCCGAGCACCACATCATGTCCCACGACGACGTCACCAACGCCGCGGCGCTGACCAAGGTGAACATCTGGTACGCGCAGCAGTTCAATTACCTGCTGGACAAGCTGGCCGGCATCACCGACGGCGACGGCATGACCTTGCTGGACGGTTCGGTGATCTTCTGGATCAACGAGCTGTCCACCGGCACCGATCACAACCGGCGCGATCTGGCCTATCTCGTCGCCGGCAAGGGCAACGGCGCGGTGCGGACCGGCCGGTCCCTGAAGTTCACCGGCCAGCCCCACAATCAGCTGTTCGCCGCGTTCCTGAACATGTTCGGTGTCGCCGCCAAGGGCTTCGGCGACCCCCGCTTCTCCGGCACGCTGTCCGGCCTCAGCTAGCGCGGCGGGCGACAGGGCGGCGCCCGCGCCGCCCCCTATTGGATCTCGATCCCCGAGACCAGGCTGTTGTCCTTGACGGTGGTGAACTGCAGGACGTAGGCGCCGGAGCTGTCGGCGGCCTGGGTGAAGGGTCTGATCACCGCCCTGTTCATGGCGCCCGCGGCGGCGAAGACGTCGAAGCTGGTGAGGACCTGCGTGCCGTTGATGGCGACGTTGAACGTGCGCGCGCCGGCGGAGGTCCAGAAGGTCTCGGCGAAGTGCAGGCGCACGGTGTGGCTGGAACCGGCCGCGAAGCCGGGGATGGTGTACATGAAGTTGCCGATGCGCGCGGTCTGATAAACGGCGGCCGGGGCCGGGTTGGTGACGCCAGAGAGATCGATGGTGTTGGCGTGGTTGATGGCGCGGCCGCTGGTGAAGTCGATGTCGGCGGCGAACGGCGCGACGGCCGGGCCGCCGCTGTTGATCATGATCGGTCCTGCCGACCCGCCCGAGCCGCCGGCGCCACCCGAACCTGCCGAACCGCCGGCGCCGCCGCTTCCACCCGCGCCGCCGCTTCCACCAGCACCCCCGCCGCTGCCGCCCGAACCGCCCCCGCCCGTGGTGAGGCTGAACGCGGTCAGGCGCCGGCCGTTGTCGCCGATGTACACCACGCCGTTGGCCACCGCGGCGCTTTGCCAGTGGATCGTGCCGATGCCGGTGTTGTTCCACAGCTGGGCGCCGCTGGTGGGGTTCAGGGCGCGGAAATTGTTGTTCTGCGCGTAATAAAGAATGTTGTTCGCCACCAGCACGCCGCCCCCGCCGCCGCCCTGGTGCCACACGGCGGTGAGCGACGGGTTGCCAGCCCCGTCGACGGCCAGGCGCATGCCGTTGATGCCGTTCGACGGGCTGTTGATGAACATCCAGGTGCTGTTGTCAGCGGGGTTGATCCAGGTGGCGCAGGCGTTCTGCACCTCGCCGCCGGTGGGCAGCGGCGCGGAGGCGACCTGGCCGGCGACGTGACCAGGCCCGCCCTGGCCACTCATGTTGTCCAGGTTGATGAGGCGCAGGACCGCGTCCTTCCCGCTTTGCATGGCCAGGTGCGGAAATCGGCTGCCGTTGCTGGGAAGGATCAACAAGTTGGTGCTGCCCAGATCCAGGTCGCTGTTCTGCAGCGACTGAAAATTGCTGGGCGTATAGCTGTCCACCGGCCCGCTGCCCGCGCCGGAGCCGTCGGGGTTCAGCGCCAGGATGGTGTCGCCCCACTGGTGATTGCCGGGGTTGAACGTGCCGTTGCCGGTGACGGCATAAAGACGGTTGGTCAACGCATCGAACGTCAGCCCGGCCTTGGCCCAGATCCCGGCCTGGCGCGAACCGCAGTCCGACGTGCTGGAGAAATGAATGGTCTGGTCGCTGCACAGGGCGTTGAAGACCTTCTGCGTCCCGTCGCCGAGGTTGATGGTGGTGACGTGCCCCTGGTAATCGCCGCCGTCGCCGATGTAGCCGCCGCTGCCGACGTAAAGGAAATTGGTGCCGCCCACGGTGGCGATGGTCAGGGCGGTGCCGGTCTTCTCCGACGACGGCTTCAGGTTCACCGGCTGCGGCCAGCCGCCGCCGGTCACCTCGGTGCCGTCGCCGACCTGATAGCGGTGCACGCGCCCGTCGAGGCCATAGTGGTAGACCAGCGTGCGCGACGGATCAATCGCCGGCGTCGACATGGTGATGTTGCTGCCGCCCGGATTCTTGGACCACAGCGTGGTGCCCGAGAGCGCGTCCAGCGCCACGATGGCGCCGTTGCGGGTGGTCACGAACGCGACGTCGTGCGTGCCCGAGCCGGTGGCGACGCCGGTCAACACCACGGGCGCCCCTTCGATGGTCTCCGGCAAGGACACCTTGAAGAGCTGTTTCAGGCCGCTGACGTTCTGCTGGCTGATCTGTGATTCCAGCGTGTTGTTGCCGCTGTGAGAAGGCCCGCCGCCGAACTGCATCCAGTCGTACTTCGCCGTGGCGGCGCCCGTGGTGTCGATCTCGTCGCCGACGCGGTCGCTGCACCCCGGTTCACCGGCCGCCAGCGCGACCAACGCGCCACCGACGGTGGCCAGCACAAGTCCATTTCGCATCGACAGTCGCATGCCGTCCCCCCTGGTTGTGTGCCAGAGACGAGTAGGTCGTCTGTAGGCAAAGACAAGGTGGATCGCCGCGATCGCGGGGGCTCCCCTGACGTCAGCGACATCGAGGAGCCCGGAAGAGACGGAGCCTGAACTAACTGATCAAACGATTGGGATCAGCCGGTTCGATGTCTTCCAGTTTGCCGAAACGTTCTTCATAACGGCGCAGGTTCATCTCCAGCGCGCGCATCAGGCGCTTGGTGTGACGGGGCGACGAGATGACCCGGACGCGCACGCGGGCCCGCGGTGCCGCCGGCTGGATGAAGGCGAAGTCCAGCAGGAATTCATTTTCGTTGTGGTTGATGAGCACCAGGTTTGAATAGACGCCCTGCGCGGTGACCTCGTCGAGGTCGATCTGGATCTGCGGCGCCGACGGATCGGTGCCCGGTGGTTTGGGGGTATCAGACATGAGGTGAGGTATACACTACGGCCGTGTCCGGCAGGGTTATCGGCATCGACCTGGGCGCGCGCCGGATCGGCGTGGCGGTCACCGACGGTCTGAACCTGACCGCGCAGCCGCACAGCACCCTGGCCCGCCACGGCGGTCAGCGCGACCTGGACGCCATCGGCGCCGTGGTCCGCTCGTTCGCCGCCGAGCGCGTGGTGCTGGGACACCCGGTGACGCCCGAGGGGACGGTGGGGCGCGCCGCCAGGAGCGCCCAGGCCTTCGCCGAGCGCCTGCGCGCGGCCCTGGGCATCCCGGTCGACCTGGTTGACGAAAGTTTCAGCACGGTGGAAGCGGAGGCGGTGCTGCTGCAAGCTGACCTTTCGCGGGCCCGGCGAAAGCAGGTGGTCGATCGGCTGGCGGCTGCGGTTATCCTGCAGCGGTGGCTGGACGCCCAACAACGGAAC
>DATLVT010000469.1:0-4256 GCA_035577105.1 Polyangia bacterium | reverse complement strand
CTGATGATTAGCCACGTTTTTCTTGAGCGCTGCAGGGCAATCTGATCAGCTGCCTTCATGGGCAGCGTCGATCCTAGAGAATGGGCACAAGAGGAATTCGGGCATGCTCGTCTAGGGCATGCCCTGCGCGTTCGCGCACTGGTGCGTACGGCGTCGGGATGCGCGATGCATCCGGGTGGAAAGGTGACCTCGGTGTTCTACCGGGGAGCCGACCGTGAATCGGCCTATCGCTTTGTCGAAAACGAGGCGGTTGACCTTGAGGCGTTGATGGCGGCCGCTCACGAAGCGGCTGCTCGTCGCTGCGCGGGTTCTCGCTATGTCTACGTTCCAGTGGACAAAACCAGCCTGAACATCACCGATCGAGCCCAGGAAAAAGGCTTTGGGATGATCGGAACCAGCGAGGCGAATGCGACAGGATTGAACGTGCTGTCGGCGCTTGCGGTGACTGCGGACGGCGTCCCGCAGGGGCTTGCCTATCAGAGATACTGGGCAAGGCCGCGTAAGAAGAGGTCATCGCGACGGGTGCGAAAAATAACGCCTCTGGAGAGCCGGGAGTCTCATCTGTGGCAAGAGGCGATGGAAAGCGTGGTGGCCAGATTTGCGGAGCAGGCCAATGGTTGCCGACCATGGTTCCAGATCGACCGCGAGGGCGACGTTTCGGGCGCGTTGGAATGGGCTGTCGATGGCGGTCATCTGCTGACGGTTCGCGCTCAACGCAATCGTCGCGTCAGCGGCAAGGATCAACCCAGGACCTACGTGCGAGGGGTGATGGAGGCGTTGCCGGCATTGGGCGTCCAGCAGGTCCATAAATCTGCTCGCCCAGGCCAGTCTGAACGCATTGCGAAAGTCGAGGTGCGCGCCGCCCCGGTGGACCTAAACATACCTATCGACGAGAGGCAGAAGCGGCGGCGCGCTCTTCGCGTCAACGTGGTGCTTGTGTCCGAGTCGTCCCCGCCAGCAGGCGAGGAAGCCTTGGACTGGATGCTTTTCACGACGGCCCCCGTTGACGGCTTTAAAGATGCCGTTGCCGTTGTTTTTGGGTACGCGCAGCGATGGCGGATCGAGGAGTTTCATCGCGCCTGGAAATCAGGCACATGCAACGTGGAAGAATCACAGACCCGGTCGCCTACTCACCTTATCCGCTGGGCTGTTTTGCTTGCCTCGGTCGCCGTTCGCGTCGTCCGCCTCGCGTATCTAGGCCGTGCGCTCCCAACCGCGCCGGCTTCCATCGAGTTCAGCAAGGACGAGATATTGGCCATCAAGATGGTCGTCAAACCGCGCAACCCACCCGACGAACCGACCCTCGGAGTGGTCATCGGCTGGCTCGCGAGCATCGGCGGTTACATAGGTCCGAAGTCCGCTGGTGGACCACCTGGTCCTATCGTCCTTACCCGAGGGCTAGAGTTCATCCAGCCCATGGTTACTGCGATCGCCGGCGTCCGCGGCCTAAAACCTGATCAATGGTGAGTGCAGCGACAGGACCCGCCCGCGCGGAGGAGGCGGACGCTGCAAAACCCGCCCTCCGCCGGCCAAGCTAGTTGCAGCCGATTTGCTTCGAGTCCAGCGCGATGTCGTCGACGAAGAGTTCAAACTGTTGCGTCGACACCTGGAACGCCCGCATCCCGAAGGCCATGGATTTGAACTCGGCCGGTAACGTGAACTGCGGCATGCCGGCGATGGGGCCGTTCCAGTCGAGGCCCGCGCGCTGGTCGCCGTTCAACCAGTAACGGGCCTTCTGGTTGGGCGCGTCGATGAACCACTCCAGGCAGTACCAGACCTTGTTGGTCAGCGGCGTCTGCGTCTGGACGCGCCCGCGTTCCGTCTCGAACGGGTTGTCCATCTTGTTGTGCGTATCGATGTGGGTGAGCATGTAATTCTTGGCCACGCCGCCGGTGAGGGGGCCGCCCGCCGGCAACTCGCCGCCTTGCCGGAGAGCCAGGCCGCCCGAGTACGAGGTGCTGGCGTTCACCTCCATCACCATCCAGTGGTAGTACTGCAAGTCCGTCGGCATCTGATTGAGATAGAAGAACAGCCGGCCGTACTGCGTCTTGTGCAGTGCCTGCGGGAAGGCATCCGTTATCCGCGCAAACCGCGCCGCCAGACAGGGCTGGCCGTCGGTGCACAGCGCGCCCACGTGGGGCAGCACATGCATTGACTGCGCGCCCTTGTGGGGCTTGACCGTGTCGACGATGGTCGTGGTCCCGTCCTGATGCCAGCGGGTCGGGTTGGGCGCCATGCCGGCCTTGTCGCTCTCGAAATCCTCGCAGAACATGTACGGGCAGGCGCCCGGCGCGGTGTCGCCACCGCCCGCTTCGCTGCCGACTTCGGCGGCACCGTCGAGACCGTTGCTGCCGCCCGTCGCCGGCGTCGAGCCGCCGGAGCCCGTCACCGTGCCCCCGCTGCCGCCCGTCCCGGAGTCTCCGCCGCTGCCGCCGCTGCCGACCTGACTGCCGCCGCTACCCGACGGGTTGTTGGCGTCTTGACTGCCGCCGCCCTTGCCGCCCGTGCCTGAGCTGGAGGGGCTGCTGGAACAGGCGCTGATCAACGCCGCAATCAGAATCGCTGCCAAGGAACGCGCATGCTGCGGAAAGTTCATGGAATCGCCTCCAAAAGGTAAGCCTGGCCCCAGCCGCCTCCCCGCAATCGACCACCGCACACTAGCATGAGAACACCGCACCGGCCGGACCAGCGCGCGACGCGCCCCACCGCGGCTCGGCGCCCGCGTGCTTAAAAACCTAGGCTAAACGGCGAGAAACGACGCGATGGCGGCCGTGGTCTCGTCTGGTCGCTCGGCGGTCATGGTGTGGCCAGCGCCGGGAATGCGCACCAGCTCGGCCCCGGGAATGGCCGCTTGCAAGCGCTGCCCACAAGGAAGCGGACAGGACACGTCCTGGTCGCCGACGACGATGCGCACGGGCATGCGCAGCGCCCCGACCGCCTCCAGCAGCGGCCGGCGCCCGGTCCAGGCGCGCATCGCCCCGCGGGCCGCCCGTCGATCCATGGCGGCGATGCGATCGCGGAAGACCCGAAAGTGATCCGTCGCCTGGGTGCGGAACCACACGCCGAACAGCGTCTGCAGCACGCCGGCCAGCAAGAACCAGCGCAGGCCCATCAGCATCACCAGCTGGCAGAAAAGACCATTGCGCAGCCGGGCCACGCCGCCGTCGGGCGACGCGTCCGCGCCCATCAGCACCAGCCGCTGGACGCGTCCGGGCGCGCGCAGGGCCAGCTCCATGGCCACCGTGGCGCCGATGGACAGGCCCACCACGGCCGCCTGCTGCACGCCTTCCTGATCCATCACCGCCAGCACGTCATCGACGAGATCGACGATCGTGAACGGCCTCGCCCCCAGCGCGCTTTCACCATGCCCGCGAAAATCGATGGCGATGACCCGAAAGCGCGGCTGCAGCGCGGTCACAGCATGCGCGAAGACGCGGCGGTCGCACATGATGTTGTGCAGCAGCACCACCGTCGGCGGCGGCGTCGGCGACGCGCCAGCCGGTGGCGATGAGACCTGGTAGGCGATGACCACGCCGTCGCGGCTGACGGTGGCCATCCTGATCGCTTACGCCCCCGAAGATGAAGATGAAGACGAAGATGACGACAGCCCGAAGTACAGCACCAGGCGCGCCCGCTTGCTCGTCACCAGGTACGCCTGCCCCAGGTACAGGCCGGGGCGAACGCGGCGGATCTCGTCCTTGATGGCCCGGATGTAGAACGGATTGCCGGGGTTGTCATAGTCCAGGTGAAAGGCGTCGAAGGCGCCGGCGCGCGACGGGCCGATCCTGGTTTCAAAGCGGAACCACTTGCGCGGGCGGCGATCGCCGAAGACGCGGTTGATCCCTTCACCGTGGTCGGGCCCCAGCGCGGCAAAGCTCTTGCCGCGCCACGGGAAGAACCGCCAGCGCGCGAACGCCCGCAGCGCCCGCGCCAAAAACCCACGCCCCAGGCCATTGAAAGCCAGCATGCGGCCGCGCAGGTCACCGACCACCTCGGCGATGGTGGGGGTGGCGGCCTGGCCATAAATGATCTGCAGCTCGTCGGCGGTCAGCGCCGCCAGGTCATCCAGCGTGGCCGGCTGTGACACCACCTCGGCTGCCGGAGCACCCGCGGGCGATGAACGAACGGGCGTGGTCTGATCGACGGCCATGTTCAGGTTGGGCATGCGGGGTGTACGGGCGAGACCGGCGGCTGGATCATCGACAGGCCCTTTCATGGCAGCCGGGCGACCAGTTCATCATGCGGCGCCGGGATGA
>DATLVT010000468.1:0-4117 GCA_035577105.1 Polyangia bacterium | reverse complement strand
CCCCTGCGCACCGGCAACGGCCACAGCGACGCCTTCGACTGCGTGATCGTCGGGCTGGCCAACCAGCACGGGTTCCCCGATCCGATGCTGATCAAGTCCCAGGTCGCCCAGGAATCGGACTTTGATCAGTTCGCCGTCAGCCCCGACAGCCCGTGCGGCGTGCCGGGCGGATGGACAGACGCCGAGTCAAAGTCCTTCGGCCTGACGCAGGTGACGCCGGCGTGCGGCGAATCGAACGCCACCAAGCTCCCCAACGGCCACCCGAACCTGACGCGCGATCAAACCTCGTCGCTGTTCAGCACGTCGGTCTTCAACGCCACGCTGAACCTTGATCAGGGCGTCACCGCCATCACCAACTTCTGGAACGCGGTCAAGCGCGAGCACGCCGGCTGCACCGACAAGCAGTACCTGTTGATGGCGGCGGGCGCGTACAACTCGGGCGAAGGTTCGGTGCTGGGGTGCGGCTCCATGAACACGCGCGCCCAGAACTACGTGGACAACGTGCTGGGCCGATACCGCGGCTTCACCAGCGCCGGCGGGCAGCCCTTCCCGTTCTAGCGGCCCACTGACGCATGCCCGGCCAGCCATCGCGCGGTGGCCGGGCCCTCCTTCTCCGCCAGCGCGGCGCAACGCAGCCCTTCTTCCACCGACTGGCGGGCGTTTCGCTCGGCGCCCTCGATGTTCTCCAGGCGCGGGCGCAGGAACGTTTCGACCGCCTGCACCCGCTGCCGGTCGCACATCGCGCCGGCCACGCCGATGAACCGCCGGCGCAAGAACGCCGGTACCGCGACGGTCAGCTCGTCAAAGTGACGCTGCATCCAGGCGAACGTGAGATCGCGCGTCGGCCGTCGCGTCGCCAGCGGAAAGAACACATAGCGAAAGTCCTGCACCTTGATGGTCCGATCCAGGATCAGCCCCAGCGTGCGTTCGACCAGGGTCGGATCTTCGAAGGCACTCAGCCCGGCCAGCGCCAGCAGCCGCGTCTCCGGCGTGCTGGGATTTGCGTGCACGGCGCGCAGACGTTCAAACAGCGCCGCGTCGCCGCGCCTGGCCGCCAGGGGCAGGGCGATGCGCGCCAGATCGGGATCGATCTTGGTCGGGTCGGACAGCCAGGCGTCGGCGATGCGGCGGGCATTCTTCAGCGTCCAGTCGTCGTCACCCAGGCTGCCCAGCGCGCCCAGCACCGCCTCGCGCAGCAGTTTCCGATCGTCTGATGGCGACTGCGCCTCGTCCGGTGCGGGATTCCAGCCCAGACGCCGGCCGACGGGGCCCAGGAGCGCGCGCACCAGGCGGGCCAGGGCGGGGCGCGCGTCGTCGGAGACCAGCGCGCGATCCACGCTGGTCAGCGCATCGATGATCTGCCCCCACACCAGGCGGCTCGACTCGTGCTTGAAATGCTCCAGCAGCGCCAGGAAATCCGCCGCCGGCAGCGCGCCGCTCCACACCTCTGCCCAGGCATTGCTGAGCACACCGAAACGTTCCTGTTCGGACAGCCTGCCCAGCGCCGTCGCCGTCAGACCTTTCAGCGCGGCCGCCGAGAGGTGCACCCGGTAATAGCCGGCCTCGCCGGCGTTCGGGTAGACGAACGCCGGACAGCCGGTGGTGGCCAGCGGCACGTCGGCCTGGGCGGCTTCCAGCAGCGTGCACTGCTTTTCCATCGGGGTCTTGGGCGCGCGTGGCGTGGCGGCGCCGTAGACCAGGCAGACGGGGATGCGCCACAGCTTGTCGCTGGGCGCGCCCTGATGATCCAGGGTCTGGTATTCGTGCTGGCTCAGGTGAACGACGGCCGCGCCGTGTTCATCCCCTGGCTGGGGGCAGGTCACAGACGCCGTCACCTGGGGGACGCCGGTCTGGCTGGTAAAGCTGTCCATCACCGCCGCCACCGGGCGGCCGCCGCTGGCCTGCGCCAGCGCCGCGAACAGATCGTCGGAGGTGGCGTTGCCCCAGGCGTGGTCCTTGATATAGCGGCGCAGCCCGTCGCGAAAAGCGTCCTCGCCCACCCAGGCCTCGGTCATGCTCAGCACGGCGCGCCCCTTGCTGTAGGTGATGGCGTCGAATGATTCTTCGGCCTCGCCCGTGCTGCGCACCGGGTTTCGAATGCGCCGCACGCTGGACAGCGCGTCCTCCGCCATGACGCCTGCCTTGCTGGCGACGGCGTGGACGCGCGCCCGGGTTTTCGGCCGCCATTCGTCGACGATCTTGTCGCTCATCCAGCTGGCGAACGCCTCGTTCAGCCACAGATCGTTCCACCACACCATCGTCACCAGGTCGCCGAACCACTGGTGGGCCAGCTCGTGCGCCATCACGCTGGCCATGGCCCGCCGCGCGTTCATCGACGCCCGCGCCGGATCCAGCAGCAGCAGCTCTTCGCGAAAGGTGACGAAGCCGGCGTTCTCCATCGCCCCCGCGCCAAAGTTGGGCACCGCCGCCACGTCCAGCTTGCTGTACGGATAAGCGCGATCGAAATACTTTCCCAGCAGCGCCAGGTGCTCTGCCGCCGCGGCGACGGACGTGGCGCCCAGCGATGCCTTGCCCTTGATCGACACCAGCCGCACCCTGGTCGGCGTCTGCGGCCCGTCCAGGACATCGAAGGGCCCCACCGCGAAGGCCACCAGGTACGTCGGCAGCGGCGGCGACGTCTCGAAGGCGAACGTGACGGTGCGGCCGTCGCTGTTCTGGTGGTGCTGCGATTCGCGCGTGTTGGCGAAGGCCGTCGCGCCGGCCGGCACCGTCAGCGAAAGATCGAAGGGCGTCTTGTTGCCCGGCTCGTCGAATCCGGGAAACGCCCGCCGCGCGTCGTTCGGTTCGAACTGCGTATAGGCATATGAATCGCCGCCCGCCTCGACGCGATAGACCCCGCGCAGGCCGTCGGCGAAGGGCGCCCGGTAGTCAATCTGGATCTCGGCGTCGCCCGACGGCACCGGCTGGTCGAACGTCAGCACCAGCTCTTCTGGCTGGCCCTTGGACAGCGCCGCCATGCGCAGGGTGGCCTGCGCGTTCAACGTGCGGCCGGCGGCGATCAACCGGGCGCGATCGATCGTCATCCCGCGACCGTGCATCACGATGGCGCGCGTGGGGTGGGCGACGGTCACGGCGATGCGCGCGCGACCGCTGAACGTCGGCTGCGCGGGATCAATCGTCAGGTCCAGCGCATAGCGGGTCGGGCGGACATCGGACGGCAGGCGGCCGTCGGCCCGCGGTGGCGGCAGGTCGGCGGGCAAGGCGGCGGCCGCCCCGAGTGACGGGGCTGACCGTGGCGGTGGCGCCAGCGCCGGCGCGGGTGGGCGGGCGCATCCCGACAGCAACGTGAAGATCACAGCGTTGCGCAGCGTGGTCATGAGCCCTGAACTTGCCGGGAAAATTCCCTCGCAACAAGGTGCATCTGCCGCAACTCGTGAGGCTCATGCTACGTTCGCGGCGATGCTTCCCAGGTACTCGTCCCCGATCGGGCAGCTCCTGGGAATCGATCTGCCGATCATCCAGGCGCCCATGGCCGGCGTGCAGGGCAGCGCCCTGGCCGTCGCGGTCTCCGATGCCGGGGGCCTCGGTTCGTTGCCCTGCGCGATGCTGGGCCCGGACGCCTTGCGCACGGAGCTGGCGACCATCAAGGCGCAGACCACGAAGCCGCTCAACGTGAACTTCTTCTGTCACACGCCGCCTGCGCCCCATGACAACGGCGCGCAGGAGGCGATCTGGCGGGAGGCGCTCTCGCCGTACTTTGCCGAGTACGGAATTGATCCCAGCGCCATCACCCCCGGCGCCGGTCGCTCGCCCTTTGGCGCGGCGGCCGCCGACGTGCTGGACGCGTTCAAGCCGGCCGTGGTCAGCTTCCACTTCGGTCTGCCCACGGAGGCGCTGCTGGCGCGGGTGCGCGGGTGGGGAGCGAAGGTCCTCTCTTCGGCGACGACGGTCGCCGAGGCGCTGTGGCTGGAGGCTCACGGCGTTGACGCCGTCATCGCCCAGGGGATCGAGGCGGGTGGCCATCGAGGCAGCTTTCTGTCGGAGGACCTGGACGCGCAGGTCGGCACCTTCGCGCTGGTGCCGCAGATCGTGGACGCGGTGAAGGTCCCGGTGGTCGCGGCGGGCGGCATCGCCGACGCGCGCGGTGTGGCGGCGG
>DATLVT010000467.1:0-8487 GCA_035577105.1 Polyangia bacterium | reverse complement strand
TCCAGGACATATTGAATCTGCGCCTCCAGGCGCCGGCGATCGGGGCGCAACAGCATGTCCTGCATCCAGCCGCCGCCGCGGATCAGGATGCGCCGGCCGTTGATGCGAAAGAGACGAAAGCCGTCGGGCGTCGTCTCCGACGTCACCTCGCGGATGCCGAAGCGAACGGCCTTCCTGTCCGACAGCGACGTTCCCACGGAGAAGCTGGTCTCCAGCTGGTGCAGCGTCGGGGCGCCCATCTCCGCGGGCCACCAGACCCTGGGCGCCTTCACCTTCAGCGCGGCGAAGCGATCGGGCACGAACGTCACGCGCCGGCTCTCGTGCGCGGCCAGGGTGACGGTCTGCTCGATGGCCGGGGCGCCGTCGATGGCAGCGCGGGCCAGGCCGGTGACCGGTGCCTCGCTGCTGTTGTGCAGCTCGGCCATCACCGTCAGCTGGGCCTCTTTCAGGGCGGCATCGCCGAAATGGGTGACCACCTGCGGGTGGCGCACGCTGACCGGTCCGCTGGTGGTCAGATAGGCCGGCCCCCAGAGCCCCATGTTCTTGTCGGCGGGCGTGGGGTTCCAGTCGACCCAGTTGATGCCCAGCTGTTTCTCCGTCGGCGCCCAGACATCCAGGGCGATGACGTTGCGTTGACCCGGCTTGAGGTCGGCGGTGACGTCCAGGTCGTAGATCCGGTAGGCGCCCTGGATGTCCTTGTCGGTGCTGACCCTGCGACCGTTGATCCACAGATTGGCGCGGTAGTTCACGCCGCCCAGATGCAGCCAGATCCGCTGGCCGGCCAGGGCGGCCGGCAGCGCCACCTCCGTGCGGTACCACCAGGCCACGGCGTACGGGCTGTTCTTGCGCATGGGGACGTTGGAAAAAGAGTTGAGCCCGATGGGGTAGGTCATCCCGGGAACCTTGCGCAGGTTCATCCCGCGGTAGAGGTCCTTGAACTGACCAGCCGCCACCTGGGCGGCCAGGACGGTGGCGGGAACCGTGGCGTGGTACCAGCCGGCAGGCACGAACGAGGGTGTGGACACCGCCTCACCCCCGGCGCGGACCTTGCGGGTCGACTGGACAGCCCATCCGTCGTTGAGTTCGATGCGGCTGGCAGGCAGGTCGCCCAGGCCGCCCGGGGCCGGCGCCGCCGGCTCGGTCGCGCTGGCGCTGCCGCCCAGCGCGACCCCCAGCGCGGCCGCCGTCAGGAGAACCCGGGAAAACCGAGGCAGCCGACAAGGCCTGGGGAAGAAAAGTGGGGTCCGACCGTTGCCACACCAGCTCATGGTGGCGGGCATGCTATGCGAATTCGCCGTGGACTCACGCTCATTTCCGCTCGGTGCGATCGCGTCTTTCACTGTTTCCTGCCAGGTTTCATGCCAGCTTGCGCCGGCGCAGGGCTCATGCGACTGTCCCGCCGTCGCAACCGAAGAGCGCGAATTCGGAACTGATCAGGCGTGACTGTCCGGTCGCGCTGGAGGGTGTCGATGGCAGCACATCTGGCCGGCGATCCGGGCGAGCAGCCGGGCGAGCAGCCGGCCTTGCACGAGCGCGGCCGGTCCTCCCAGCGCCTGGTGGCGCTGGACACCCTGCGCGGTGCGTTTTTGATCCTCATCCTGGTCACGCACGGGTTCGGCCTGCTGGCTGCCGCCTCCATGAGCCGCACCGGACGCGAAGCCTGGGAGATCCTGTTCGGCGCCGCCACGCCCAGCTTTGTCCTGATCAGCGGCACGCTGTTCGGTTTCTTTCTGGTCAGCCGCCGCGACCTGGGCGGCGTGTTTCGCGGTTACCGCCGCCGCGCCTTTCTGTTCTTCGGCCTGGGCCACCTGCTGCTGGCGCTGGTGCTTTACCCGGTCCACGGCCTGGGCGCCGGTTCCTTCTGGTCGTTCTATGTCTCGCGCTGGTACATCACCGACACGCTGGGCGTGGCGTTCCTGCTGATGCCGGCCGTCCTGCCGTCGCTGCGTCCCCGTCACCGCGCGGCCATCGGCGTGGCGCTGCTGATCGCCAGCCGCGTCGACGTGGTTCTTCCCTGGGCACGCTCGCCGCAGGCGATGGTGATCCACCAGGTGTTCTTCGGGCGACTGGTGGCCAGCCCGCGCTCGGCGTTCGACTGTTATCCGCTGGTTCCCATCCTGGCCGACTTCCTGATGGGGTCCTTTGTCGGCGATCGCCTGGCGCGGGCGCTGCCGGACGGCATCGACAGGTTCATCCGGCAGGTCGGCCGTTTGCTGCCGCCGCTGGCTTTCCTCTCGATGATCATGTGTGGCGGCTGGGTGCTCCTCAGCACGCATTTTCACGGCCGTCATCCGGTCCTGCAGGCCATGTTGTTCCCCGATCGGACCTTCTCGCTGTTTCCTGTTTACCTGGCCCTGTACCTGGGCGCCCTGGCGCTGCTGCTCCACTACGTCGATCCGCGCCGGCCGCGCACCTCCCTGACCGGGGGATTGGCCCTGCTCGGTCGGCGGTCGCTGTTCGTGTTCGTGGTTCAGTACCTGGTGGTGCAGACGCTGCCGTCGGTGCTGGGGCATCGATACATGTCGATGCGCGGGCTGTTGCTGTTCCTGCCCTTTGCCATCGCGGCGACGTTCGCGGCGACGCTGGTCTGGGATCGATTGCGGCGAACGCCCGCCGCCACCGCGGCGGCGCGCGTCGACGTTGCCGCTACCAGGTGACCGCTTCGCAGGTGGCCGGCGTCCCCACCGGCGCCCCTTGCACCAGCGCGCCGTCGCGGTACTCGCCATCGCCGACGGGATGGCCGTCCTCGCTCCACTGGGCCCAGCGGCCATTCTTGAGGCCGTTCAAGTAACGTCCTTCCAGCCAGCGCGTTCCGTTCTTGTGCCACGAGTGGAACACGCCGCCGGGACGTCCGCCCAGGAAGGGACAGACCTGGCGGTGCTGGCCATTGTCGTAAAACTGGATCCAGGTGGTGCGGCTGCGATCCGCGCGGCTGGTGCAGAAGGCCACTTTCCCCGCCTGCGAGCGCTGGCTGTCCAGCACCATGTCATCCGGGCAGACCCGCTTGGTGCAGGCGGCGAACAGCGCCAGCGGCAGGATGGCGGCCGCCAGGGTGGTGCGGCCTGATGGCGATGCGATGGTCGGGGTCATGTGCCCTCCCGCGAGACGTGCCACTGCCAGGCGTGCGACACGATGGTGCCGAGATCAGGAAAGCGCGGCCGCCAGCCCAGCAGCGCGCCGGCGCGGCTGGCATCGGCCACCAGCACCGGCGAATCGCCGGGTCGCCGCGCCACCTCGTGATGCGGCACTGGCTTGCCGCCCGCCTTCTCGACGGCGGCGATCACCTCGCGCACGGAGTGCCCGCGCCCCGTGCCGATGTTGGCGGCAAAGCTGCCCTTGTCGGCGGCCAGGTGGCGCAGGGCCAGCAGGTGCGCCTCGGCCAGGTCGACGACGTGCACGTAATCGCGCACGGCCGTCCCGTCGGGCGTCGGATAGTCGGTGCCGAACACCTGCAGGGCGGCGCGCTGGCCCAGGGCCGCCTTGATGGCCAGCGGGATGAGGTGGCTCTCCGGCGCATGATCCTCACCGTTGCCGCCGTCGGGATCGGCGCCCGCCGCGTTGAAATAGCGCAGCGCCGCCCAGCGCAGTCCGTAGGCGTCGCCATAGCGCTGCAAGATCTTCTCGACGAACAGCTTGCTGTCGCCGTAGGGGCTGACCGGCGCCAGCGGGTGGTCCTCGGGAATGGGCGTCTTGATGGGATCGCCATAGACCGCCGCCGTCGAGGAGAACACCAGGTCGCGCACACCGGCGTCGACCATGGCGTCCAGCAGGTTCATCGTGTTCTGCACGTTGCCGCGAAAGTACTTGCGCGGGTTGCGCACCGATTCGCCGACCTCGATGAAGGCCGCGAACTGGATCACCGCGGTCACCGCGTGACGCTTGATCACGTCAGCGATGGCCCCCGGATCGCCCAGGTCGCCTTCTTCGAAGGTTCCCCAGCGCAACGCCCAGCGATGCCCCGAGCTGAGGTTGTCAAAGACCACCACCGGCCCCAGCCCCGACGCCGCCACCACCTTGGCCGTGTGGCTGCCGATATACCCCGCGCCTCCAACGATCAGGATCGACATGCCCTTTGCGGGGCACTTATATCAGAAATGCCGGGAGGGGACGCCAGAAGACCCACCTACCGGATCCCCATCACCGTCACCTCGTTCTTGTTGTGGGCCAGTTGCTTGATGCGCGCGAAGCGCAGGCCGGCGCCGGCCAGAAAATTCCGGAGTGGGCCGAGCACGCCGTACCCGGCGCTTCCCTTGAACTTGACCGTGCAGACCAGGTGCCGGCACCAGCGGCGCGTCAGCCAGGTCTCGACGAGGGCGATGGTGCGCGGCGGTTCGCAGATGACGTCGCACAGCAGCCAGTCGACCGGCTGAGATGGTTCGAAGGTGAAGGCGTTGCCGATGGTCATCGTCAGTCGAGGGTGGGGCGCAGCCGGCGCCTGCAGCGGGGCGCGGTCGACGGCGATGACCCGCGCCCCGCGCTTGAGCGCCGTCATCGTCCAGCCGCCCGGCGCGGCCCCCAGATCGACGCAAACATCGCCCGGGCCGGGCGCGGCCTTCATCCACAGGAACGCCTCCTCCAGCTTCTGATAAGCACGCGAGGGCGGGGCGCGATCGACGGCCACCGGCGCGGCGCCACCCGGCCAGGGGGCCAGCGTGAGGCCGCCGCCGGGCAGGGGCGCGGGGGACGCCGCCGAGGCGAGAATCGTCGTTCGATCGAGGGCCAGCAGTTGCAACAGCGTGGCGTTCGCATCCATGTTCGCCGCAAACGCCTCGGCCGGTTGATATCGGGCGCACGCGCGCCGCCGGCGTTTTTGCAGCAGCGCCAGCGTCTGGCGACCGATGAGCTCGATGCGGCTGCCCAGGCCCGGCGCGGGGGCGGCTACGGCGTTGTCGTCGTCATCGCTGTCGGCGCTGGTGTCGGTCTCGCCAGGCGCGATGGCGTACGCGTGCAAGGTGAACGGACCGGTGCCGGCATCGACCGCCGATTCAAGGGCCGCGTACGCCGCTTCGGCCAGCGCGCTCACCGACGGCCCGCTCAGCAGGCGTGCGTCCGGCAATGGCTGCCGCGCGAAGATGGGATCGGGCACAGGTGCCCCGGGCGCCATGACCTCGCCGCTGACCACGCCGGGCGCCGCCACCACCGGTGCCGAAACCCGGCCGGCAAGCTCGGAGGTCAGCGCCGCTTCGAAGCCAGGCGTCACGACAAAGGCGATCACGTCATTCTCGGGTCAGACATTTCACAAAAGCCCCCTACGATACGGCGGTTCCGCCGCCGCTGGAAACGGCCGTGACACGGCCAGGCGGCGGCGACCGGGCAGTTGGGTGCCTGCCGTTGGCCGGACCAGCGTCCATTCAGAGACGACGCCCATGAAGTCACGCTGGCGCGGTAGCAGGGCCTTGATCTGTGTGGTGGGCGCCGTCGCTGCTTGTGTTCCCGCCTGCGCGCCGCCGGGCGCGACCGGCAGCGGTTCCGGAAGCGGGGGGAGCGGGGGACGATCGGACCTTCCTCGTGAGGCCGGCGCCGGCGGCGGGGGCGGTTCTGCGGGCGATCTGATTCCGGGGGATGAAACGCCGCCGCCCGATGCGGCCGGTGGCGGTGATGACGCGCCAGACGATGGCGGCAATGTCGGGGGGGACGTCGCCCGCGGCGCGCCCCCGGCGCCGCCGTTCGACTGGATGGGCGTCATCGGGACCGGGCAAAGCCTGGCGGTGGGAAACCTCGGCACGCCAGTGAACACCGTGATGTCGACGTACCACAACCTGAAGCTGAACCTTGGGCCTGGTTTCAAGGGGCCGCCGTTCGATCCCGGCAGCCCGGCGCTCACTTTGGTCCCCCTGGTCGAACCCATCCGGACGCTGGTGCCGCTGTCGGATTATCCCAGCGCCTATCCCGCCAACATCTTCGGGGAGACGCCGCATTCGTTCATGGCCAATCAGATCTCGGCGCTGTATGCCGTCGGTGGCGCCGGGGAGTATCAGACGATTCACTCCGTCATCGGTGAATCGGGACAAGGCATCGCCACGATCAGCAAGGGGGCGCAGGACACCGGACGCACCGGGCGGGCCTATGCGGCGACGCTGTTCGAGGTCCGGGCGATCAAGCGCCTGGCCATGGCCGCCGGCAAGACCTACGGGATCGGCGCCATTGTCATGACCCATGGCGAGTTCGACGCCACCAGCAGCACCTACGAAAACAGCGTCCACCAATTGTGGGTCGACTACAACGCCGACCTCAAGGCCATCACCGGACAGACGGCGTCCATTCCCATGTTGATGACGCAGCAGCATTCGGCGCCCATGGGGGCCGGATCGTCTTCGCTGTCGACGCTGGCGACGTGGCGCCTGGGCGCGGACTATCCGGGCGACTTCGTCTGCGTCGGTCCCAAGTATCAGTATCAATACGCGTCGGAGGGCCGGCACCTGACCACGCACGGGTACGACCGCATGGGCGAAAAGTACGGCGAGATCTATTTCCAGCGGGTGGTCCTGGGCCGCCCCTGGCAACCGCTGCAGCCGCTGTCCGCCACCAAGAGCGGCAAGCTCATCACAGTGACCTTCAATGTTCCGGTGGGCGCCATGAACTGGGACGAAAACATCCCGCCGCCGCATCAGTCGGCCCTGAAGGAATGGGCCAACGGTCGCGGCTTTGAAGTGAAGAACGCCGGCGCGCGCGCCGCCATCGACACCGTCAGCATCGCCGGCAGCACGGTGGTGATCACCTTGACGGCGGACAGCCCGGCCGCCGCCGCAACCGGATGGACGGTCGGGTACGCCATGGCCCAGGACGAGGACGGCGCCATGGCCGGGCCGACCCGGGGCCGGCGCGGGCAGCTGCGCGATTCCGATCCGCTGGTGGGCCTGGACGCCGAGTCCATCAGCTGCGCCGTCACCAGCGGTTCAGCGCAGGTGCAAGCAAAGACGCCGAATTCCTTTCGCGTGCACGGCGACCGCGACATCGCCGAGGGCGCCGGCCTGAAAGCCGAGACCATCGTCGTCGCGAAAGCATCGGACAGCGCGATGACGCTGTCCCAGCCCTGGACCGGGCCGTCGGGAACCGCCGACATCAGGTTCCGCAGCGATCAACGCAACTACTGCGTCAGCTTCGAGATGCCGGTGAAGTAGGCAGGGCAGGGCAGGCCAGGCCAGGGCGCGTAGCCTAGGCGGGCGTCAGCGCCCCGGCGTACTCGTCGGAAAGAAGGTAACGCACCAGCTGGCGGACCGTCGACGTTCGCAGAAAACCACGCCGTGCTTCGCGCCGCTCTTTCTCGTCGCCACCGCCGTCGCTGGCCGCCGCCAGCACGCTGTCGCCGCGGGCCAGCAGCTTCAGCGCGTCCAGCGGACTGCCACACACCAGCAGGCCGACGCGGTTGGCGGTGTGAACGCCGCCCGCGACAAAGGCCGGCCAGTTCACCCCGTCGGTCAGGACCGCCCCCACGTCGGCGGCCAGGCGCGTCCGCGCGTCGCCGACCGGCAGCTCGGTGACGGCGTCCGATTCCGTCAGCCATTGCAGCGCGGCCTGGGCCCTGGGCGCGGCCCCTGCCGGCAGCGGCGTGCCGGCCAGCGCGGCGGCCACCCCCTGCAGAAAAGCCATCAATTCTTCGGCGGCCAGGCGCGACAGCGACGCCAGCCCGCTGCGCAGCTCCTCCAGTGCGCGCGCCGCCGCGAATCCCCACTCGCGCTCGGGCAGCTCGGCCCCTTCGGTCGAGACCAGCAGCACGGCCGGACGTGTGGGCGCCACGATCACTGCGCTTTGCCCAGGCACGCCGGCCGGCTGCACGGCGACGGCGAACGGAGGCGCGTGCAGCAGGTGCCCCAGCCGTCGCAACCCGGCGGCGCGCGCCGGGCGCAGGCTGTCTCCGCCGCTGGGCACGACCGCCGACTCGAACCCTTGCAGCGCCGCCGCCAGCGTCACCAGTGCGGCGCGCAGCGGACCCGCGGCATCGACGTGCACCGTGGGCCCCAGCGCGTCCAAGGCTTCCGGCACGGCTGCCGTCGCCGGGCCCAGCTCCTCCAGTCGATCGGCGCCGGCGTCTTTCGGATCGGCAAAGACCAGCAGCGCATACAGCGCGCGGGCCAGCGTGGCCTGTCCGCGCCGCTCGGCGATCCGCGCCAGCGCTCGCACCGGCCCCGGGCGCGAGGGATCGTCCTCGATCAACGTGGCCAGCGCCGGGGCCAGCGTGGCGAACGCGACCTCGTCACCGCCCGCGACCTGTGCCCCCAGCGCCGCCAGCGCGCGATCCAGCGCATCGGTCGGCACGGGCACCAGATGGTCGCCGGCTTCCGCCAGCGCCCGCGCCGCCACCGTCGGATTCCAGGGCGCCTCGCGGGCCGCCGCCCCCGCCGGCGCTGGCATTCGCTGGCCCGCCAGCGCCGTGGCGATGGCGATGCGCACGCCCAGCTCTGGATCGGGGTTGGCGGTCATGGTTCCCGCCTTGACCAGATCGCTGGCCACCTCCGCCACGGCGGTGAAGTCGCCGTCGTGCCAGAA
>DATLVT010000466.1:0-2564 GCA_035577105.1 Polyangia bacterium | reverse complement strand
GACACCGGTCGAGGGCGCCGCTCTCAAACACGAGGACTTTGCCTCCAGCACGGCACGGCGACCCTCTTCCGGACTACCACCTCCCCCATCACAATCCTGTCCGCCAGAGATATACAAGCACGGGAGGGAACCCCACCGCTCCCGCCCCCGCGACGAAGCGAATGGAGCCCCACCTCACGTACGCCGCCCTCCACCACCCTCTACAACCCCGGTGCGGTCCGACTACGGCGTCGTTTCTTCCAGCACGAACTGCGACAGCACGTGGCTGATGTTCAGCAGCTTGGGTGACAGCAGCACCGCGCCCTGACTGTCGCGATCGACCGGGACTCCCTTGGCCGTGATGGCCTGGGTGTTGTGGCAGGAAAAGCAGTTGGGGAACGCGTCGGGCGCCTGCGTGAACGATTCCATGGCCGTGCTGGACAGGCGATCTTCGCCGGCCAGGATCGACAGCGGGCTGTCGGAACCGTTCTCGCGGATGTCCTGCTCGAACTTGGCCCGTCCCACCGACGCCACGAACGGGCTGGAGAGATCGTTCTGGAGGGGCGAGTTGTGGCCAAAGTAGGTCGGCTTGTCCATCCACACCGCCCCCACCAGTCGATAGTGCCCACGCCTGTCATTGGGATCCAGGTGTCCGCTGGCCTGGGCCTGGGTGAACAGTGTTTCAACGTTGAAGTTCAACGAGGTGATGGCGTTGTCTGGATTGGTGGTGTTCGATTTGGACGCGGGGAACATCCGATAAATCGACGTCTGCCGACGGAAGGTCTGCGTTGCTTCGTCAAAGGCGGCGGCCAGTTCGGACTCGGCGATGGCGCGATTGCCGGCCTGCGCGGTGGTGCCGGCCCGGAACAGGATGTGATCCTTCTGGCTGATCACCGTGGTGTCGTTCTGATTGTTGGGATCGGTGAGCAATGGATTGACGTCGCCCGGGTGCACGGGCGCGACGTCCCGGTGACCGTCGGCCGCGGTCAGGTCCGGCGTGCCGTCGCTGTGCTCGAACGTCGACCAGATGAATTCGGGGTGACCGGGCAGCGTGAACACCACGTGCAACGCCAGCAGGCGGACGGTGACCAGGCGAGGGGCGTTCTTGTCCTCGACGATCTGCCCACCGACGGCGCGCAGGTGCGGAACCCAGGCCTTGGTGCTGATGTACTGGCCCAGCGAGGGATCGCCGTCAGGGACCTCCTGCCAGGCGGATTTGAATTCAACGACGCCGGCTGGAAAGAAGAGGTTCGGGTCGGCGTTCTTCAGCGCGTCGACGGTCTTCAGGTTGTGGGCGTTGATGAAATCGACGTACCCCTGGTTGACATGGATGCCGTAATAGATGGCGTGGCCGCTGGTGTCGATCAAGATCTGACGGCCGCCCGCCTGCTTGATGTCGCCCAGCCAGGCGCGCATCGCGGTGTCGCGGCGGGCGTGGGGCGTGGCGCTGGTGAACAGATCGTCGACGGTGGCGTAGCCCTGCAGGGCCGGACGGCCCTGGGCGTCGGGCTGGGTGGCGACCAGAAAATTCTGCCAGCCGCCGCGGTAGAACGGACATTCGCTGGCCGGATGGGGCAGCGGTTTGTACAGGCTGACGGCGGGGGTGACCGGCAACCATTCGGCGCTGGCCGCGCAGATCTCCTCGGTCTCGCCGGCGGTGCGGGTGGGCTTGTTGTCGAACGTGAAGGGATCGGTGCACGACGCCGTCAGGACGACCAGCAAGGACAGCGACGGGATCGATCGGGGCGACGTCATGGCGACGGACTCGCGGCGCCCGCGGTCACACCGGCGCAGTGTTCGATCCATTCGTACAGGATCGACAGATCGCTGATGGTCGGTCGGGGATGCGACGGCAGCCCCACGATGTCGGGCGGCGGCATCTCGCCGCTGGCGACGCGCACGTAGAGGCGCGAGCGCAGCGGCGCGCCGGGGAGAAAAAATCGCACCGGCTGCATGGTGACCGGATCCTTCACCGTGGCCGAGACGGCGGTTTTCAACCGGGGCGTATCCAGCACAAAGTCGAAGGGAGGCTGTCCCTGGTGCGCGCCCGCGTCGCCGCCGCCGTGGCAGTGGGCGCAATAGGTCGACAGGATGTCGGCGGACTGGGCCCGGGTCGGCGCGCAGGCATCGGAGGTCGTGCTGCCCTGCTCGTCTATCTCGATGGGCGGCGTCTCCAGAGCCACGCTGTGACCGCCGGAGCCGTGCGAGCCCTGCGGCGGCGAGGCGACGCCGCCCTTGATGGCGCCGTCGTCCACCGGCTGGTAGCAACCGGCAGCGACGGCGGCCGCCAGGCAGGCCACGAAGCCTGACGACCCGATCGACCCGGTCAACCCTATCGACCCGATTGACGCCCTCAAAATCTCCCTCCCCAGGCGGCCAGGGCGCCCGAGGGCGTCAGGCGAAAATCGAACGAGTAGGCCGACTCTTTTCGGGTGGGACGCGTGGCGATGTAGATCCAGGTGGTGGCGGCCAGCGATGCCAGGCCCACGCCCAGAGAAACGTCGGCCGCCAGGTACAGCTTGCGAATGTGCGCGACGCTGGCCGGCGAGCAATTGGGAGAGCAGTCGATGAGGAGGCGGTTGTCG
>DATLVT010000465.1:0-9681 GCA_035577105.1 Polyangia bacterium | reverse complement strand
CTCGCAAACGCGACGTGCCGGTTGGTCTTGAGCGCGCGCCCCCCGCCGCCGATCAATGCGATCGGCAGGTTCTGCGCATCGTGGTTGCCGCCGTGCATGCCGCTCGCAAACGTGATCACGGTGTTGTCGAGCGCGTTGCCGCTTTCGCCTTCTTGAATCGCCAGCAGCTTCCCGGCCAGCTCGGCGGCTTTCTGAGCGTTCCACCAGCCGATCGTGGCGAAACCGTTGTTGCGATCGCCGGCGTGCTGCAGGCCGTGATAGCCGGCGCACTTCGCAGTGCCCGGCATCGAGCCGGTATCGGTGAACTTGCGCTCGGTCAGAAAGTTGTAGACGAAGTCGCTGCGCGCATCGTCGAGCATGAAGCTGACCACGCGCGTGATGTCGCACTGGATGGCCATCACGGCGAGGTCGATCATCAACGTGGCATGGGCGCCGCGGTTGTAGTTCGCCGGGGTCATGCCGACGCCGTAAATCTGCGACGGCCGGGCCAGCGGCGTACAACCCGTGACCGGCACGGGCATGGTCGGATCCGAGACGCGATTTTCCAGCGTGCGAACCGACGTCATGAACTGATCCAGCTTGGCGCGATCGCTGGTGCTCAGCTTCTTCTGCAGGTCGGCCGAGCTCGCGAGGACATAGTCGAGCGAGCTCTTGTTCAGCGCGCGCCGCTTTTCCGCGTTGGGATCCGGCATGCTCGTGCTCGGCGTCATTGTGACGCCGCCACCCACCAGCGTGTCGAACACCTTCTGGGGGCTGACGATCTTGTACAGCGGTTGATCGGCCGCCTTCCACGAGATGCTGCGCGAGTGCTGTCCGGGGATACCGTCCGGCGACGAATCCAGCGTCGACAAACCCATCGGCAACGAGTGCAACGGCGTGGGCATCTTGCCACCGTTGCTGGCGATGATCTGATCGCCGATGGCCTGATCGATGGAGATGGAGTTGTTGGCGTTGCCCGGGCCGTTGGCCGCCACGCCCGTCCAGGCGGAGGCGCAGTTGTGACCGTGGGACGGTTCGATGTGACCGTTCCAGGGGCTGTAGTTGCCGACGTTCCCCAGCACCGTCGCGTGCGCCTTGTTGGGCTCGAGGGGCTGCAAGATCGGCGACAGCGTGTACGTGGCGCCGACACCACTTGGCGTCCAGAAATCAGCCGTTCCGTTCGGGAAGTAAACGGCGAAGTAACGCTTCTTGGTCGCCGCCGTGGCCGCCCGTGCCTTTGCGCCGTCCGGGAGGAAGGTCTCCAGCACCGGAAGCGAGAGCGCGACGCCCGCGCCTTTGAGTACCTGTCGTCGTGTCCAGTTCTTTCCGTTCATTTGAATCACACTCCTTGGACGCGATAGAGGAAGGGGGCCGAGATCATCATCGTCTTAACGACCTGTTCAATTGACTGAGGAAAATCGCTCCCCAGCGAAGAAGCGGTCGCAGCGACCTGCGTTAACTGAGCAATCTCCGCGTCAGAGACGGGGCGTTGCCAGGCCACGGCGCCGAATTCGCGGATGATGTTTTGCGTGCACGAGGCGTCGAGCGCCGACGCTGGGGTGCAGGTCAAGATGCGACCACGCAGGCTGGCGTCGGCGAACACGTTCGAGACCAGAAGCTGAACGCGGTTGAAGTGCTGTTCGTAATCGGCCGGCGTGATCTGGCCAGGCTCGCCGCTGTGGCCGATCAGCGCCAGGCGATCGTCATTGGACAGCGTCACCCCCAGGCTTCGCTGAACCGCGCGGTCGTACTCCAGCGCATCCAACCGCTGCAACTGCGAGCCCTCGCCGCCAGTCGCAGCCGGTCCGGTCGCGTTGTCCTGCGTGCCGTCGCAGGAGGCGACGCCGAAAACCATGCTCACGCCCAGAACTGCGACGAGAGAGAGGCGAACACGAACCGCGGAAGCTTTTGCAGTCTCCATCTTTTGACTCCTCACAAGGCGAGCGCTGAATGAAAGCCGTCGTGGAGGTCCGACACGAAGTGCGGTCTTCGGTGTGGGATGCTCTTACCTTCTACAGATCTATAGTCGCTTGGACAACGGTAAATCGATCAATGCCTTCTGACTCGACTCGGTTTGGGTTTGTTCCACGATCTCGCTGGTACAAGGGGTGTCCGCCGCCCTGAAGCCCGGTTTTTCGCCGCCGCCTCACCCGAAAACGCTTCATTACTCCCGCAAGAGTACTGCCGCGTTGTCCTGTAGACAGTAGATATCGATTCGGTGGAACGGTCCAGAAGAATCTTCTGATCCGGCGCGCGCTTTTTCAGCGTCTTAAGGGACCGACCGGTCAACCAATGCCACGAAGGGGCCGGCGTCGTCCTCGCCTCGCAGGACGGCGGCCAGACGCCTGGCGCCCGCGGGAAGGCTGGTGCCGACGGTGATTTCAGCAGGGTTCCTCACATCCTGCGCAGCGAACTGCCAGCGGCGACCCTGGCTGTTCTCCGCGAACAGGTAAATTTTTGCGGCGCGCAACGCGCCGCGCGCCCCGGTGACCTTGATGCTTAACGCGCTGTCCACAACGTTCAGGGCCAGCTCGCCCCTGAACAGATGGTCAATCAGGCCGGCGGCGTAACCACCGATCTCGGGCAGCAACACCCGCGCGCTGTCCTGGTACACCGACCGGTCCAGGAAAAACCGGACCCGCCCCGGCACCCGTTCGTAGGCCAGAAGACGACGTTTGCGCTCTTCGCCGGCGCCGTCCGACGTCTCGACATAACGCAGGCGTCCCATCTCCCGCAGTTCGAGACGGGGAATGCCGGGCAGTCCGTAGGGCAGTCCGTCGCGCGCCTGGGCGACGACGTCGCGGGTCGTGGTGTCTCGATCGACGACCGCGTCGGGCGGAAGACTGCCCGGCGAAAAGAACCGCCGCTGCGTTCGATCGGCCAATCCCTGGGCGTCACCTGCCGAGATGAACGCGAACACGTTCGGACGATCGATCACGTCGGTGGGCGCGGGAACGCCTGCGCGACCGTAGGCCTCGGCGACGTAGCGTTCGAAGGCAGAGCTTCGATCGAAGGGGCTGCCGTGATGCATTTGCAAGAACGCCTGCTGAAAATCGTTGCGCACGTGCGCTGGCTCGCCGGCGTCTTCCAGAACGGCCAGCGTCCCCCCCAGCGCCAGCAGAGCCCGCGCCAGCGCCGTCGAGCGCGCGGCGGCCTCCGCGCCCGAGACGGCTTTCTCGAGCTGATCATAAAACGCCACCAGGCCGACGTCGTTGTCGCGCGAGACCAGCCACTCGGTCGCAGGCGGCCCGGAGAAACTGAAGCTGGTTCCGGTGGCCAGACCGCGGGGACTGCCTCCCGCGTCCATCAACAGACGCAGCGAGTGCGCCACCTCGGCGGCGCCGCCCGCGTCGTGAAGCCCCGTCTTCCGGCTGGGATCAAAGAATGTGTTGCGTCCGCGTTCGGCGGGCGTGCCGGCCACCACCGAACCGGCCACCACCCAGCCAAGCGCCGTGGCGCCGCCGTCGTCGCCAGGGCGGTAGCCTTGCTCGGGATCCAGTGACGACAGTCGCGCGCCCAGATAACGCGCCTCCGAGGTCTGCATCTGTCGCGAATCAAGGACGATGGTCTCGAAGAGACCGAGTGGCTTGCCGAGGCGAGTGGTCAGCACGCGGTTCAGCTTTGACGCCAGCGCGGCGCGCTCGGTCAGTCCGGCGTGGGTGGTCGCCGGATCGTAGGCCAACGCGCGACCATCACCGGGCAGGAATGTCCCCTCCGCGAAGAAGACGGCCAGCAAGACGGCCACGAAGAGCCCGGCCCGCGACAGGCGTCCCACAGACCTCATCGCGCAGGCTCTTCGGTTGCGCCCGGCAGTTCGGACAGGCGTGACTCGACCAGCTTGGCCAGCTTCAGCAGTTGCCCGGGCTCCGTGCACTGGGCGGTGCCACAGGTCAACGAGACCACCACGCCCCGATCGCGAACCAGATAGGCGAGCCCATTGATCTGCCCCGACCGCGCCCGCAGCGAAGCGTCGCCGATCTCGTCCTTGCTGGCCGCGCCGGGCAACTCGCTGAGGAGGCGCTGGTATTGAACCTCGGCCGCCGACGACCCCAGCTTCCACACCCGTAGACCGACGTCAAAGCTCTCCGGTTTGCCCTGCGCCTTGAAGTGCTGGCTGTCGTAGAACTCGGTGGTGGGCAGGTCGGTCAGCTTGCCGGTTTCGAACTTGCCGACGTAACCGGTCACGCCCCGGACCTCCTCGTCGGTCAGCAGGCGCGAGATGTCCAGCGGCATGGCGGTGGTCGCCACCGTCGGCGCTCCTGCGTGCTCGGGCGACTCGACGCGCTCCCCTTCCAGCTCCATGGCCGCCGTCTGCAGCTCCCAGGCGGCGACGTTGCGAATGCGCGCGCCCCCGCCCATGAAGACCAGATGCTCGCTGTGACGATAGGTAGGCTGCCATTTTTCCAGGCGAACACGGTTGCCACGCTGGCTGAAGTCGCGGCGGGCCTGGCGATCCGGAAACCGCCGATCGCTGCGCCACACGACGTGGCCACGGTGGTAGACGATCAACGTGAACCGGCGGACCCGCGTGGAAAGCCCGGACGGCAGCTCGCCGATGCGCGGGATGGTGTAGCGGCCATCGGCGCCGGTCTCGGTGACCACCTCGTTGGCCCCGGCGGGCGCCTGAAACCCGATGCCCCGCTCGAAGGCCCAGGAGGCGGCCACCATGGCGCCGGCGATGGGACGATCAGTGTCGGCGTCCACCACCATGCCGTCGTAAGGCCCCAGAAGATCGCCGGGGCGAACCGAGTCAGCGCGGTCGGGAAAAGGCGCTCGCTCGACCAGGGGACCGCAGCCCACGGCCAGGACCATGGCCAAATTGACCGTGGCGACGGAAATTGTTAATGATCGAGGCACGTCAGATGGGTGAAGCGGCGCGCTGGAGCGGAAAGTCCGGTCCGCCTGTTATCAAAGGAATCCGCCGCTTGCAAACCCCTTCTACATGACCAAGTGCGGGCGGTGTGGAAACAGCAACGTCGGCAAGGTGATCTTCTGCCAGTTCTGTGGGACTCGGCTGGCTCCCGACCGGTTGCCCGACACGTCGATCGAAGTTTCGATCGGTGGGGCCGCAGCGCCCGGCGCCCCCCCCGCTCCGGTGCGCCCCGGGTTCGAGCCGGGATTCCGTTTGACGGTCGTGCACCGGGACGGAACCGACGGCACCTCTTACAGCCTCCTCGGCGACCAGATCGACCTGGGACGCAGCGAAGGTGACCTGCTGTTCGAGGATCCCCACCTGGCCCCCCGCCATGCCCGGATCACCCTGGGCGCCGGCGGCCGCGTCCTGTCCCCCCTTGAGACCCGGAACGGCGTTTACATCCGGATCAGGGCCCCGGTCGAGCTGGCCGACGGGGATCATTGCCTGCTGGGGAAACAGGTCCTGCTTTTCGAGGCGGTCCCTGAGATTGAACGCAACCTCCGCCCGGCGGTCGAGCACGGTGTGGCCCTTTTCGGCACGCCCACCCGCCCCGCGTGGTGTCGTTTGAGACAAGTGACCGCTGCCGGCGTTTCAAGAGACGTGTATTACGTCAGCCGCAGCGAGGTCGTCATCGGCCGCGAACAGGCCGATATCGTGTTTTCGGACGACGAGTTCATGTCCCGCCGCCACGCCCAGCTGAGCCTGCGCGGCGGGCGCCCCCGCCTCGAGGACCTGGGCAGCTCGAACGGGACATTTTTGCGGCTGCGGCGCTCCCACAATCTTTCGTCGGGCGATCTGATTCGGATCGGCGACGAACTCTTGCGGTTCGAGCCAGGATGAGGCGAAGTATACGAGAGGCAGTCTCCTCCTAGCGATCTATCGATGCCATCCTCCCCGGACATCCAGATTGAAGTCTTCGGCAAGACCGACGTCGGTCTGATCCGCGAGCACAATGAGGACAACTTCCTCATCGCCGACGTCACGGCCGGCATGCGGTCGAACAGCCTTGGCGAACCGCTGAAGCTGGCCGTCGGGGAAAAGGGTATGGCCCTCCTGGTCTGCGACGGGATGGGCGGCGCCGCCGCCGGCGAAGTGGCGGCGCAGATGGCGGTCGATGCGGTGTACGAGACCCTGGCCGCCGCACCGCCCATGCCGCGCGATGGCTTCGCCCGCGCCCTGCGCCGCGCGGTGGAAAACGCCAACGAGGCCATCTTCATCCAGTCGCGCGACAACCAGAGCGAGCGAGGGATGGGCACCACCTGCACGGTGGCGGCCCTGAACGATTCGACGCTGGTGGTGGCGCAGATCGGCGATTCGCGGTGCTATGTCCTGCGCCAGCAGCGCCTGGCCCAGGTGACCAAGGATCAGTCGCTGGCCTGGCAGCTGATCGAGGCCGGGGCCATGACCGCCGAGGAGGCCAAGGCCTTCGAGCACGCCAACATCATCTTGCAGGCGTTGGGCGTGCAAGATCAGGTCGAGGTGGTGCTGTCCCAGGTCGCTCTGCGCCAGGGCGACGTCGTTCTGCTGTGCTCGGACGGCCTGCACGGCCCGGTCTCCGACGAAGAGATCCTGGACGTGCTCACCACGGAGGCGGATCTCAAGAGAGCGGGCGAGGCGCTGATCCAGAAGGCGCTGGACCGCGACGGTCCCGACAACGTGACCGTGGTCCTGGCTCGATTCGGCGGCAGCGGCCTGCCGGCGCCCGCCTCCACCGACGTCGTCAACTTTGTCGGCTACGACCCAGGCCCCGATCCGGCCAACGAGATGCACACGCCGCTGGCTCCGATGATTCCGTCGACGGGCGTCGCCACGGTTCAAGAGCGCATTCCACCTGAACTGCTGCACCACGATGACGTGGTGACCAAGGCCGATGACGATCGCCGGCGCGAGATGATGGACAGCGGCCAGGTCACCGGGCCCACGGTGGCCTCGCGATCGATGCGTTCGGTGCTGGCGCTGTTCTTCCTGGCGCTGGTGGCCGCGGCGGTGGGCGGAATCTCCGTCATGAAATGCGAACGCGATCGAACCGCCAACGGCGAGACCCGCGGGGGAGGCCCTTAGGCGTCCGCGATGGCCGTCTGTCCAAACTGCGGGACCATGCTGGAGCATGACGCCCGTTTTTGTGGCTCTTGCGGCAAGCGCATCGATGCCGTCGCCGCCACCACCATCGGGTTGCCCTCGCCGGTGATTCCGAAGCCATCAGCGCCCATGCCAATGTCGCCCGCCCCGATGCCCGCTCCGGCGCGCTCGGCGGCCGGGGCCACGCTGGTCGCCGCGCCGTCACCGGCCCACGGTCAGGACAGCAACCCGGCGCTGGCCTCGACGGTGGTCGCGGATCCGTCCATCGTTCCGGCCGCGCCGCCACCGGCGCGGCCCGGGGGTTCGGGCAAGGCGCCGGCGCCGTCCATCCCCGCAGCGGCGCCGGCCATCCAACCTTCGGCGGCGGCTGCCATCCGCGCCGCCGCGCAAAAGCCCGAGCAGATGATCGGCCGCACCCTGAACAACCGCTATTCCGTCGAGGCGAAGATCGGCGAAGGCGGCTTTGGCGCAGTTTTTCGCGGCAAGCAGATCGCCACCGGACGCGAGGTCGCCCTCAAGATCCTTCACCCGCACAACGTCAGCGATTCAACCATCGTGGCGCGCTTCCGGCGCGAAGCGGAGGCCTGCTCGAAGCTGCGCGATCCGCACACGGTCACCACCTATGACTTCGACGAGGCCGAGGACGGAACGCTGTTCCTGGCCATGGAGCTGCTGCGCGGCCGCAGCCTGCACCAGCTGCAGAAGACCGACGGTCCCTTCCCCTACAGGCGGGTGCTGGGGATCCTGGACCAGGTGGCGCAGTCCCTGGGCGAAGCGCACGCCAACGGCATCGTCCATCGCGACATGAAGCCCGAGAACGTCATCATCGAGAGGCGCGAAGAGCGGGACTACGTGAAGGTGCTGGACTTTGGGATCGCCAAGATGATCTCCGGCGACCGGGAGGTGCAGGCGCTGACCGCGGTGGGCCAGACGCTGGGCACGCTGGAGTTCATGTCGCCCGAGCAGCTGCGCGGGCAGACGCTGGACGGCCGATCGGACATCTATGCGCTGGGGATGATGGCGTACGAGATGCTGACGGGTGGGCTGCCGTTCAAGAACATCAAGAGCCCGATCGAGATCATCAACTTTCACATGAAGGAGCCGCCGCCGCCGCCGTCGCAGCTGCGCCCGGACCTGGAGATCCCGGAGTCCGTCGACGACATCATCCAGAAGATGGTGGCCAAATCACGGGACGACCGCCACGCCAGCGCCGAGGAGCTGCGCGCGCACATCGCCGCGGCCCTGGCCGGGCCGCAAAAAAAGAGCGCCTCATCCCTGTCGCGGCTGTCTCGCTTGCCAGACTGGTCCAAGCTGCCCTACCCGATGATAGCCGCCATCGGCGGCGGCATCGTGGTCCTGGGCCTGCTGATCTATCTGCTGAAACGCTAGCGCCACTGACGCCGCGCGCGAACCGCCTGCGCGGCCCGGTCAGCGCACGATGTGAAAGAAGCGGTCCCAGCGGATCGAGCGGAGCCAGTTCCCCACCCCCCAACCTTCAGCGTTGGCCCGCGACCACCAGACGATCAGCGCCTTGCCCTTGATGAGATCGTGCTGGACCGTGCCCCACACCCGCGAGTCCGAGGAGTTGTCGCGGTTGTCGCCCATGACGAACACGTGCCCGGGAGGAACGATGGTGCGATTGTAATCGCGCCCGCCGCGCATCGGCTCCTGGATGGTTTCGTGGCGCTTGCCGTCGAGGGTCTCGACCCAGTACTCGCAGTCGCGGTCGTCGCCGAAGCTGCCGCCGCCATGGCCGACCTCGCTGCTGTGGCAGGGCTTGGCAATGTGCTCGCGCGGGACGGCCCGCCCGTTGATGTACACGGTCTCCTGGCGAACCTCGACGACGTCACCGGGCAGGCCGACCACCCGTTTGATGTAGTCGGTCCCCGGATCCAGCGGGTATTTGAAGACGATGACGTCGCCGCGCTCGGGCTGACGAAACTCCAGAATCTTCGTGTTGGTGAAGGGGATGGATAGCCCGTAGGCGAACTTTGACACGAAGATGTGGTCGCCCACCTCCAGCGTGGGGATCATCGATCCGGACGGAATCTGGAAGGCCTCGACGACGAAGGCGCGCAGCAAGAGCGCCACCGCCACCGCCACGCCGATGGACTCGGAGTATTCGCGGATCGTCGACTTGCGGGCAAAGCTGAGGTGCTGGTCCATGTGCTCGTCCAGCACGGTGATGGCCTTGCGGATGCTCTCGAAGTCATCGCCGCGCAGGGCGCTGTCCACACCGTCGGCCGCGGCGCTGATCTGGGCCGCCACCTCCTTGGGGATGCGGTAGCTCTTCCTCTTGAGGATGCGCCGCGCTTCCTTGACCAGGTGCTGGCCTTCGTTGCGCGCCCGCTTGGAAGCCGTCCTCTGTTTCCACCACTCGAGAAGAGACATCAGTCCACCTTCAATATCGCCAGAAAGGCTTCCTGGGGGATCTCCACATTGCCCACCTGCTTCATCCTTTTCTTACCTTCCTTCTGTCTCTCCAGCAACTTGCGCTTGCGGGTGATGTCGCCACCGTAACACTTGGCGGTCACGTTCTTGCGCAGGGCCTTCACCGTCGTCCGCGCGATGATCTTCGAGCCGATGGCGGCCTGGATCGCCACCTCGAACTGTTGCAACAAAATAAACTCCTTCATCTTCACGCAGAGATCGCGCCCTTTTTCGTACAACCCCTAACGATGGACAATCAGCGACAACGAGTCAACACG
>DATLVT010000464.1:0-3331 GCA_035577105.1 Polyangia bacterium | reverse complement strand
CGGCACAACCGTCGAGACCGGCCCAGACACGCCCGGCGACACGGTCACCGAGATGGCCATCGATAGCACCGTCACCAGCACCGACACGGCGCCCGACGCCGCCCCGGATAGTCCACCGGCAGCGGACGGCCCGCCCCCGCTGCCCGACGGCGCCTTCCACTGGCAGAACAGTCCCCCGGCCGGCAATCCATTTTCGTCGTCGACGTCGATCCACGAGCTGATCTTCACCGGCCGCCAGGCCATGTACGGCGCGGCGGACAACTGGTTTCCCACCTGGGGCTCCGACGACAATCTCTACTCGCCCTGGACCTACGGTACGGTCAATGCACTGGATGCGGGCTCGCGGTTCGCCTGGGCCAAGATCCAGGGGACCGATCCCATGGCCCTCACCATCAGCAAGGTCGGCACCATCGAGGTCGGCGAGCCGGGGAACTACTACGGGACGTTTCCGGCGGCCAGCCTGATCCTGAACGGCGTCTGGTATTACGGCGGCTACAACCTTGATCAGCTGAATGGACCGTGCGGGATGTGGTGCGTGGCCGGTCCGTTCGTTGGCTTCTGGATCTCCAGCGACTACGGCGCCAGCTGGACGCCGCCGCCCCATGGCTGGAGCAATTCGCTGTTCGGCGAGTCCGCCAAGAACGGCGCCAAGATCAAGTTCGCCGCCCCGCACGCCGTCGACTTCGGAAAGGATCTGCAGCATTCACCGGACGGTAAGGCCTATTTCGTCGCCCACGGTGCCACGGATCCAACCGCCCCGCTGAACTGGGTGACCGGTGACCAGATCTACATGGCCCGGGTGGCGATCTCGCCCACCACGGCGAACGACGCCGCGGCCTGGGAATTCTTCGCGGGGAAAGACGGCGGTGGCGTACCGATCTGGTCGCACGCCTTTGCCGACATCAAACCCCTGCTGGAATGGAAGCACCAGATGGGATCGGTCTCGATGACCTATGTGGCGCCCATCAAGAAATATTTGATGGCGATCAGCCGCCCCAACGACGGCGCGTACGACTACAGCTATTACGACACATATTTTCTGGAGGCGGATGCCATCACCGGCCCGTACCGCATGGTGCAGTACCTGAAGTCGTTCGGCGCGCAGGCTTACTACGTGAACATGCCCTCGCGATTCATCAGCAGCGACGGCCGCACGCTGTGGCTGGAATACTCATCCGGCAATTACACGCCGGAGAATCCTGTCGGCAGCCGCTATGCCATGTGCTGGCACGAAGTCGTGCTGGATCTCTAGCGACGACCCCGGCCGCCACCACCGCCGCCAAAGTGGCTGCCACCGCCGCCGCCTCCTCCTCTGAATGACGAGGAGGGCGCCGAGAATGATCGCGCGGGCGCCGAGAACGATCGCGCGGGTGCCGAGAACGATCGGGCGGGGGGCGAAAAAGAATAAGGCGCCGAATTCATGATCGGCCCGCGGTACACGGGTGGCGGGGAATACGACCGCATCGGTGGTGCCGGGCGGTAGGCCGGGCCCTGAAAGCGATAGCTGGGTCCGTACGTCACGGGCGGCCCAGACGGACGATAGTAATTCGCTGACGGCACCGTCGATCGCGGCACGCCGGTCCAGGGCGTGGCGCGAGCTGGCGGCGGCGCAAATCCTTGCCGCCCGCCCCCGCCGACCGGCCGAACGGTGTTGCCCGCCCACGCTGAACCGCGCGACATATCCAGCGGACGCGACGTCGAAGGTGCTCGATACATCGGGGTCTGCTGACGGATGCCAGCTTGCGCCCAGGGACGAGCGGCCATCGCAACGCCGGCGCGCGGGGCGATCGCCACCTGGGGCACCACCCGCGGCGCGATCGCCGCCAACCGCGGAGGCGCCGCCGCCGAGACACGGTTCGGCCCCGCGTTCACCCGGATGGCGGTGCCGTTCATCGACAGCGTCCGTCGGTTCGACACCACCGTGGTCTGCGCGAAAACGCGCGGCACGTTTCGCTGCGGTAGATAGCTCGGTTGCGCGGCGCCCAGGTGGCCGACGGCCGTGAACCGCCACGGCGAGTGCACGCCGATCGGTCGCCCCAGACTCATCCCCCGCGGCGGGAGCGGCGCCCACCCCACGTACCCGCCTCCAGACCGCCATGACACCCAGGCCGGTCCCCACAGCGTCCCGGGAATCCAGCACCACCCGAAACCACCGCGCATGGCCCAGCGCCCATAGTGAAAAGGCGCCCAGCCCCAATCCCATCCCGACACCCACGTCCACCCGTATTCGGTCATCGCCCAGTGACCATTGGTGGCGTACGGCGAAAAATCGACGCCGACGATCAGCGGTGACGGCGTCCAGACGCGGCCGTAAGACGGGTCGTCCACCCACGACCCGTACGGCGACAGCGTGTCCGAGAACTGCGCGTAGGCCTGCGGATCGTATCCGTCGTCATAGGTCTGAGCGACCTGGTCGTCATACGTCACGTCGGTGTCTATCGAATCGGCATAGATGTCCGGGTCATATTCGTCGGGCTGCCCCGGCGCCTCGGTAGGCCCCGAAGGCATGGTCGACGGCAATGTCGACGGCGGAGCCGTCGGGGTCGGGGCCACCTCGGCGGCCAGTGACTGACCGCCGGTCATCAGCAGCACGGACGCGCCCAACGAACCAATCAGCTTGACCGACAGCATCGATTCCTTCCCTGTGAGGGTTGGACCCGCCGAAAGGGGCTGCGGTTAGCCTAGCACCTTGGCGCGCCGGGTGTCGGTCAGACGCGACCCGGCGCGGCTATTTGTAGACAGCGGACAGCATCTGGGCGATGGCCATGGCGCCGGCCGTGGTGAGGTTGGTGTTGTTGGCCGTGGCGAAGGCGGCGCAGGTGGGGACGAAGTACTTGGGGCCCACCTTGACCATGCCTGCGGACCTGTCCGCCACCGCCTGCATCGCCATGTCCTGGGCCGCGCTGGTGGTGGAGGCAGCGGCGGTGCCGCACATCATGTTCCCGGGGCCGCGGGCGAAGCTCAACAACTCGATCCGCTGGGCGCTGGGATACTTGGTCTTGATGTTGGTCATGACCATGCCCAGCTGCGTCTCCCAGTCCGCCTGGGCGGTGAGGGTGTGGCTGTAGACGATCAGCAGCACCCGATCGGGCATTGTCGGGCTGGTCGCGCAGGGAGATTGCGTCGGAAGGTTCCAGAAGGCATTACCGGCGTTCGCCCACGTCTCCGTGAACGTGTTGTCGGTCGCCTTGATCTCCCACTTGGCGTTTCCGACCGCGGCCTCGAACCCACCGCCGTTGTACCACTGCAACGTCTGACCCGCGCCCAGGATCAGGGTACAGGTGAAATTTCCGCCGCCGCCGCCGTCCATCCCCATCGCCCCGCCGCTCCC
>DATLVT010000463.1:0-9342 GCA_035577105.1 Polyangia bacterium | reverse complement strand
TCGCCGTTCCGCACGGCGCCGCGCTGGGAACCCGGACGTTGAAGGTGGCGGCGGCCGGCGGCATCTTCATGGCCGCGGACGTCGTCGAGGTCACCGCCATCACCGTCGGTCCGAGCGGAGTGGATTCAAATCCGGGCTCGGCGGCGGCGCCCTTCAAGACGCTGAAGACGGCCATCCTCACCGCGGGCGGCGGCGATACCATTCACCTCCTCGACGGCACGTACAACGCCGCGTCGGGCGAGACCTGGGGTTACGTCATCCCGGACAACCTGACCATCGTCGGCGATTCCACGGAGGCGACGATCCTGGACGGCGCCGGTGCGGCCAGCAACCTCAACGGGTTCGACGCCTCGGCGGCGCTGACGCTCAAGTCGCTGACCGTCCAGCACTTCACCATCGGCATCGACGTGAAGAAACCGAGCAGCATGCTGACATTGCAGGACGTGGTGCTCGCGTCGCACTCGTACTACGGCATCTCCGTCGAGTCGACCGCGATGGGCTCGACCGTGACCATGTCCGGAGCCAAGGGGTTGATCACCCAGCCCGGGCACCAGGCGATCTACGTCGCCAGCGTCCCCAACACCACCATCAACCTCACCGACGGCAAGCTGCAAGGTGGGTCCTACGTCATCCAGATTTCCGGCAACTGTTCGGGGTCGAAGCTGAACGTGTCAGGCACGACCATCGAACAGTTGACGCCCAACGCCTACAGCGCCATCTACACCAGTATCAGCAGCAACCCCGCTGGAACTGAATTCACCTTCGACAAGACCACCTTCATCGGCTCGATCGACTACGACGATCCCAAGGGCAGCGTCACCATCACCGGATCGATGATCCAGCCGAAGGCCGGCTACGGTGTGAACTTCGCCGGCAAGACGCTCAGCATCACCGGCACCACCATCAGCATGATGATGAACAACTATCCCGGCATCTATTATCACTCGGCCATGCTGGGGACGATGTCGCTGAAGAACGTGACCGTCGACGGTGGCAATTACAACATCCAGCAGAACGCCCCCGGCAGCACGTCCAAGATGCGTGGCACGACGCTGAAGAATTCACAGTCGGACGGCTATTACCTGCAGGCCGGCGACCTGGATCTGGGCACGGCGGCTGAATCGGGCGACAACATCTTCGGCAGTCCGGTCGCAGCGGGGGGCTACTGTCTGTACATCTCCCGCGGCGGCGGCATGAATGGAGGCGGTCCGGTCACTTGCAGCGGCACCGCCTTCGGCGCCACCGGTCCCAACGATGGACAGCGTCCGTCCGCGGCGGACTCGGTCGACGCCAGCGGCGGGGCGGTCACCAAGGCGCCCCAGCTTTATTACGTCGGTGCCGGAGACAAGCTGACCTTCTTCTAACTGCCCGGCGCGCCCGCCCGTGCTTGGGCGGGATTGTTGAGGCATGATGGCACCTTCGATGCCCGGCGAATCCCCTCCCAGCGGTGGAAATTCGGTCGACACGGTCGACACAGCGGACTCGCCCGCACGCAGCACCGCACCGGGAACCTCCGGGGATCTACCGCCGGGCTACCCGGTCGGCGAATATCGCATCGACACCGTCATCGGGCGCGGCGGAATGGGCGTGGTGTACGTGGCCACGCAGCCGGTGATCGAGAAGAAGGTCGCCATCAAGGTCCTGAACGCGCAGTTCTCGGGAGAGCCCGGGCTGGTGCGCCGGTTCATCGACGAAGCGCGGGCGGTCAATCGGATCCGGCACGCCAACATCATCGACATCTTCTCGTTCGGTCAGCTCCCGGACGGCCGGCACTTCTTCGTGATGGAGTACCTGGTCGGCGCCACGCTGGCCGAACGACTGGAGCGAAATGATCTGCGGCTGGAAGAGGCGCCAGTCTACCTGGCGCAGATCTGCGACGCTCTGGACGCCGCCCACGCCGAGAACATCATCCACCGCGACCTCAAGCCAGAGAACATCTGGATCGTCACGCCCCGACGGGGCGCGTCCTTCGTCAAGCTGCTGGATTTCGGCATCGCCAAGTTGCTGGCCGCCGACAATCAATCCGTCACCCAGACCGGCGTGGTCATGGGAACGCCGCAATTCATGTCGCCCGAGCAGTGCCACGGCCGCAGCATCGACCACCGCACAGACATCTACGCGATGGGCGTGATCCTCTATCGTCTGTACACCGGGCAGATGCCTTTCAAGGGCGAGACCTTCACCGAGGTGCTGGCCAAACAGATCACCATGATGCCGGACCCGCCGGCGCAGATTGCGACGGTGCCTGCCGCGCTCAGCGATCTCATCATGCGCTGCCTGGCCAAGGATCCGGCCGAGCGCCCGCAGACTGCGCGCGAGCTGGCCGATGCGCTGGTGGCCATCTTTGGAACCGTGACGGCGCCGGTGGCGAGCGGCGCGCGGTCCACGTCATCCCCTTCCCCTTCCCCTTCCCCTTCGACGACCCTGCGCGGCTCGGCGGGCGAGCTGAAGGCGCAGCCGGGTCCGGCAGCGCCGACCCGAAACGGCCGCCGGTGGGCCCTGGTGACTGGCGCAGCGCTGCTGCTGGCGGTCGGCCTGGTGGCGGTGGTGCGGCGGTCGAATCGGGGCAGCGTCCATCCGGCCGCCCAGGCGCCGGCGTCGACACCGTCTGCGCCCGTCGCCGTTCCGGTCGCCGCGCCCCCGCCTCCCGCCGGCCCGGCATCGCCGCCCGCCGGTGGTCCAGCCGGTGCCGCCACCAAGGAAGGCGAGACCACCGCCGAGACCACCGGAAAGACCGAGGCCGCCAAGACCGAGCGCCGGGCCAAGAACGTCCCACCCGGCGGCGGCAAGGCCAAGTCCCGCTCCCGGGCGTCCGATACTGGACTGGTCACCGACAATCCATTTCAATAGCCTGTTTTTATAGGCTTTTTATGGGTAACAAGGGTCGCCCAGGAGCGTTTCCCGCGCCGGACGTTCGGGCGGGGTGATCGCTTACTTCAGGCCGCCACTACTACTATATGGGCCGGGCGAATCGTTTGACGCTTCGTTCGACTGTCGTCAGGTACCAAATTGTATATCGATGTACGTACGAGCGGTGTTAACGTCTTCTCGATAACCCCCTTCGTTTTCACCTGGACCGCCAGGTGTTTGCATCTGGCCGCCAGGTGTTCAGTTTAAGAATGTTTAGTTGAGAGCCGAAGGTTCTGGGGTGGTGGTACCGCGGGGTCAGCGATCTTCCGCTTCGCGCGCGTGAATAGGCCTTGATGGCGCGCGATTCGAACTCGAGTCCGACCTGAAAACATTTCGCGTCCGCCATTTCGAGACAGTTGGAGGTCTTCCATGATCGATCGTTCGGCATTTCGAGGAACGGCGTCGGTGATGGCACGCTGGTGCTTGACCGCCGTGGCCCTGGCGGCCGCTGCTGTCGGGTGCTCGGCCGGCGAGATCGGGGGTTCCTCCAGCGGACCGGGCCCCACGCCCACGGGTGGTAACACCGGCAATAACAACAACAACAACCCGCCGCCTCCCGCGAACTTCGTGGCCGAGCAGGGCGGTCTGCGCCGGCTGACGATTCCCGAACTTCGCAACGCCGTCTCCGATCTGTTCGGCGCCAACATGACCCTCACCACGCAGTTCGAGCCGGACACCGCGCTCAGCGGATTCGCCTCGATCGGCGCCGCCCGCGTGCAGCTGTCGGCGTCGTTCGTGGAACAGCTGGAGGCGGCGTCCATGGACGTGTCAGGCAGGGTCATGTCCGACACGGCCGGCCGCGCCGCTCTGGTCGGGTGCATGCCGGCCGGTACGACCGACGACGCCTGTACAAGCCAGTTCCTGAAGAAGTTCGGACGCCGGGTGTGGCGCCGTCCGCTGACCGACGCAGAGGTGACCCGGTACGTGGGCGTCGCCAACAACGCGCAGACGACGGTCGCTGATTTTTACCAGGGTCTGCGGTACGCGATCGCCGGCCTGTTGCAGTCGCCCAATTTCATCTACCGCATGGAGATTGGCGCCAATCCCGCCGCCAACGGTCAACTGGCCTTCGACGACTATCAACTGGCCACGCGCCTCTCGTTCTTTCTGTGGAACAGCATCCCCGACGACACGCTGCTGGACGCAGCCGACGCGCACCAGCTGACCAAGTCGGGCGGTCTCATGACCCAGGCGCAGCGCCTGCTGGCATCGCCCCGCGCTGCCAACGCCATGCAGACGTTCTTCACCGAGCTGTACCGGCTGAGCGACCTGGACAACCTTCCCCAGCTGGACACCATCTTCCCGCAGGTAAAGAGCGGCACGCTGGGCGCGTCGATGCGGGACGAGACGCTGAAGTTCCTCAACGACCTGGCGTTCACGCGCAAGGGCGACTTCCGTGACATCTACAGCGCCAACACCACCTTCGTGAACGCCGAGATGGCCAAGCTGTACGGACTGCCCTCGCCGACCACGGGCACCACGTCGATGCCGGTCACCTTGCCGGCAGCCAGCCTGCGCACGGGCCTGCTGGGACAGGCCAGCTTCCTGGCGGGAAATTCACAGCCCAACCGCAGCTCGCCCACCAAGCGCGGCAAGTTCATCCGCGAGATGATGTTGTGCTCGCCGGTGCCGGCGGCGCCGCCTGACGTTCCCAAGTTTCCCGAGGACGCGCCCGGGACGACCCGTCAGCGCCTGACCCAGCACCGGACGGATCCCTACTGCAAGAGCTGTCACGAGGCCATGGACCCCATCGGCCTGGGCCTGGAGAACTTTGACGGCATCGGCGCCTTCCGCACCGCGGAAGCCGGCCAGCCGATCGACGCCAGCGGCACCCTGGACGGCGTGGACTTCTCCGGCCCGGTCCAGCTGGGGACGGCGCTGCGCAATCACCCGAACAGCGCAAACTGTCTGGCGATGAACATGTATCGGTACGCCGTGGGGCACGTGGAGACCCCCGGCGAGACTCCGGCCATCACGGCGCTTGAGAAGGCGTTCTCGGACAACGGCTTTCACTTCCAGTCGCTGCTGGAAGGTGTTGTGAACAGCCCCGGCTTCGTCTACGCGGCCAAGCCCCAGTAATCAGAGTTCCCGGCGAAAGAAGTTGAAAGGAGCCGATATGTCGACTTTTCGGATCAATCGACGAACCGTCCTCCGTGGCGCCGTGGGAGGGGCTGCTGTCTCCATTGGGCTGCCGCCGCTGGAGGCGATGTTCAACGGCAACGGCAACGCGCACGCCGACGGAACCCCGCTGCCGCGCCGGTTGGGAATCTTCTTCTGGGGCAACGGCGTCAAGCTGGACCGCTGGACGCCGACCAGCACCGGGGCGAACTATCCGCTGAGCCCGGAGCTGATGGGATTCGCGCCGGTGAAGGATTACGTCTCCATCGTGTCGGGGATGAACCTCAAGACCGGCAATCAGCAGGGGCATCACGCCGGCACCGTCGGCATTCTTTCGGGCGCGCCCATGGTGGTGCAGCCGAAAGGCGGCGCGCCGTTTCGTTCCACTTTCAGCGCGCAAACCCTCGACCAGGTGGCGGCGGACGTGCTGGCCAAGGATTTCAAAGGCCTCCGTTCACTGGAGGTCGGTATCTCGACGCGGGTCAACCCCAACGAGGGGACCACGCTGAAGACGCTGTCGCACAACGGGCCCGACATGCCCAACCCGGCCGAGTACAGCGCCTCGACGGTGTTCTCCCGGTTGTTCGGCAACGGTTTCATGGCGCCCACCGCGATGCCGGTGACCGACGTCAGCAAAAAGCTGCGCCGGAGTGTCCTCGACGCCGTCACGACGGACATCAATGCCATCAGCGGCAAGGTCAGCGCCTACGACAAGCAGCGGCTTGATTCGCACCTGACCAACGTCCGCACGCTGGAAAACCGGCTGGCCAACGACACGGTCCTGCCGGCGATGTGCAGCAAGGCGACCAACCCGGGCAACAATCCGGACATGGGCGGCAAGGAGATGCTGGCCGAGAAGACCAAGGCCATGAGCGATCTCATCGCCATGGCGCTGGCCTGCGACCAGACGCGGGTCTTCTCGATGATGTACAGCGGAAGCACGGCGTTCACTGTCTTCTGGCAGACCATGGCCAGCGAAGGGCATCACGGCATGACCCACGACGAAGGTGGCAACCAGCCACTGGTGCACGCCTCGACGGTGTTCACCATGCAGTGCTTCTCACAGCTCCTGCAGTCGATCATGGCGATCCCAGAGGGCGCCGGCAACGTGCTGGACAACAGCGTCATCTACGGCAGCACCGACGTCGCCGACGGGAAGGCGCACAGCATCACCGACTATCCCATCGTGGTGGCAGGGGGCGGCGGCGGCTTCCTCAAGCACCCGGGCGTTCACTACCGATCGACCACCGGCGAGAACACCAGCACTGTCCTCTTGAGCATCCTGCGTGCCGCGGGGCTGAAGCTGAATCAGTTCGGGGCCGGCGGTGGTCTGGTCACCACCAGCTGCAGCGCAATCGAAGCCTGACCGCAAAAAGCAGGGCTGGCGCGGCCGGCCCCTGGTGGATCTGCGCTCACCTGCACAATTGACCGCTGCTATTTTCGCCAGGAGCGCCGGCTCTGCCCGCGCGGCTCACCTTGCGGAGACGGGGTGGGCCCGCAGGAGGGCCTGGCCCTCCCGCGAAGCGAGCGGCGCGAGCGCCCCGGTGCTAGGGTGAGCCGCGTCTGGCCATGACCAAGGGACGGCTTGAGGCGTTCAGCGACGGCGTCATCGCCATCCTCATCACCATCATGGTGCTGGAGCTGAAGGTCCCGCACGGGGCCGCCTGGGCCGACCTGCGCCCGCTGTTGCCGCTCTTTCTCACCTACGCGCTGAGCTTTGTGTTCATCGGCATCTACTGGAACAACCACCACCACATGCTGCAGGCGACGGAGCGGATCAACGGCAAGATCCTCTGGGCCAATCACCACCTGCTGTTCTGGCTGTCGCTGGTCCCGTTCGGGACATGGTGGATGGGCGAAAATCATCTGGCCCCGGTGCCGACCGCGCTTTACGGCGCGGTGCTGCTGGCGGCGGCCATCGCCTATACGATCCTGTTGCGGGCGATCATCGCCCACCAGGGTCCTGGATCGGCGCTGGCCAAGGCGGTGGGCAGTGACCGCAAGGGAAAACTGTCGGCGCTGCTGTACGTGGCGGCCATCCCGCTGGCGTTCGTCGCCACCTGGCTGTCGGCGGCCATCTACGTTCTGGTGGCGCTGATCTGGCTGGTCCCCGATCAGCGCATCGAATCGCGCTTGCAGTGACGGCGGCCCGCGTTTGCGGCACACTCGTCGGCCATGAAAACAGTGATGGTCTCGGCCCTGGTGGTTTCGTTGGTCGGCGCGCCCGCGCTGGCGCAGTTTGGTGATCCGGCCAAGGTGACGTTGAAGACGTCGCCCGTGGCGGGCACCGTGTCGATGATCGAGGGGGAGAATGGTTTTGCGGGAGGCAACGTCGCCGTATCGGTGGGCGACGACGGCGTCTTTCTGGTCGACGACGAGATCGCGCCCATGACGCCCAAGTTGAAGGCGGCCCTGGCCGCGCTATCGAAGAAGCCGGTGCGTTTCTTGATCAACACGCACTGGCATTCCGACCACACCGGCGGCAACCCGGCCATGGCGGCGTCGGGCGCCGTCATCATGGCGCACGACAACGTCCGCAAGCGCCTCAGCGTCGATCAGGTCCTGGACTTCCTGGGCAAGAAGATGGAGTTCAAGGCGCTGCCCCCGGCGGCGCTGCCGGTGGTGACGTTCGGTGATGACGTGACGCTGTACCTGAACGGCGACGAGATCCACATCTTCCACGTCCCGCCCGCCCACACCGACGGAGACGCCATCGTTCACTTCAAGAAGGCCAACGTCATTCACATGGGCGACACGTTCATGACCATGAGCTATCCGGTGGTCGACATCCCCAACGGCGGGCTGTACCACGGCTTCATCACCGCCGCGGACAAGGTCCTGGCCCTGTGCGATGACAGCACCAAGATCATTCCCGGACACGGACCGATGGCCAGCCGAGCCGAGCTGAAGGCCTGGCGCGACATGCTGGCGACGATCGGCGAGCGCGTCGGCAAGCTGGCGGCGGCGCACAAGTCACTGGATGAGATCAAGGCGGCCAAACCCACGGCGGAGTTCGACGCCAAATGGGGGCAGGTGATGGTCAAGGGCGATCAGGTCATCGAGCTGGTCTACAAGTCGTTGCCCGCCCCCGCCGAGAAGCCGGGCGCCGGCAAGAAGCGCCACAACTGATCGGATCGTCAGTGCGCTGTGCGCGGAGTGCGGTGTGCAGCGTGGTCGACGGTGGGCGCGTCCGCGCCCGGACGTTGTTGATGGCTGGCCTCGTCTGGCGCGGCGTCGCGGCGGCGCTGATCCTGGTCAGCGCCGCCGGTTGCGCGACGCAGGGCCCGAAGCCGCCCGGCAGCGCGAACATCGCGCCGCCTGCGGTGGCGCCGGCAGCCGCGCCGGAATGCCAGGCTCTGGACGCGCAGATCCGGGCCACCTACACGTTCAAGCCGTCGCGTCTGACCCCCGCCGATCAGGACGCCAAGGCGGCGCTGATGGACGACCTGTGGAAGCAGGTACAGGGCGATCCCATCCGACTGGCGCCTTGCCTGCGCCGCGCCCTCGGCGAGCCCGGCGCCGATCCGTTCTTTCTTTTTGACGGCAGCGCGCTGCTGGTGGCCGTCGATCCGGGCATCGAATCGAAGACGCTGCAGACCCGGCTGTGGACGCACACCGCCCTGGAAGACGTCGAGCTGCGGCTGTGGGTGCAGGTGCTGGCTCAGCGCGGTTACGAGGGCTTCGACGTCACGGAGGCGGGCCAGCGATGGCTGGCCGACCCCACGCGCCACTATGCCCTGCCCGACGATGGCGGGACGGTCGACGCGCAGCTGGGGGCGCTGTTCCTTTTCGGCAGCCTGGACGAGGAGCGGGCCACGCCGGCGCTGGCGCGCATCGCCGTCGACGGCAAGCAGCCGGGCCGGCTGATCGCCATCTGGCTGATGGTCTTCCAGTTGACCCCGGCCGCCATCCAGGCGCTCCGCACCACGGACGTTTCGGCCATGCCCTCCGAAGCGCGAGCGGCCATCCAGGCCCTGCTCGCCGACGCGACGCCGCCGACGCGACAGCCGACACCGCCTGCGACCACGGGATCGCCGCAGGCACGCGAGCGCTGGCTGCAGGCCTTTGACGCCCTCCTGGAAGGAGACGCGGCGCCGCTGGGCGCGATGCGCGCGTCGGAAGCCAGCGGCAGTTCGACCACTGACACGACGGTAAGGACGTGGGCCAGCGGGCTGCCTGCGGTCCTCAAGGCCGACGACCTCCCCCTGCTGCGGCGGGTGCGGCGCTGCTTCGCCCGGATGGCGACGCCGTCCGCCGCCGACGATTACATCGCCCTGTCGACTGCCATCGGCGCCCTGATCCGGCGCTAGCGGC
>DATLVT010000462.1:0-2314 GCA_035577105.1 Polyangia bacterium | reverse complement strand
GACCAGCGCAAGGGTCGAGTGCTGGCCCCTGCGAGAAACCAGCTGGGCGCTCTGCCCCGCGGGGACATTCCGGGTGTGGGGCACCTCCGAACTGCTGGACGCCGACCCGAGCGCCTCCTTCGCGCAGGGGTTCTCCGCCTTCGTGCTGACGGTCGCCAGCGATCGCCGCGATGATCTCATCCGACACCGACTCGAGCGCGACAACGCTTCGTTGGTGGCCGAGGGCGGCCACCTCGCGGCCTCGCTCGGCAAGCTGGCGCGCGTGGGCCGCGCCGAGCGATTGACGATGGCACTCGACGTCGGTGGCGGAGATTTCGCGCGCGCCCTGGCCGTGATCCACGAGGCCTCGAACGTACCCCCGCCGCGACTCGACCTTGCCAGCGACGCGCGCCTCTCCGATGTGCAAGCCGCTCTGTCCCGTTCGACCGGGGCGCGCAGCCGTCCCGTCCTCCTCGACGGGACCTGGTGGCAGAGCGACAGCGGACCGCTGCTGGCGTTCGTCCTGCCCGAGGCCGCCAAGGTGGGCGAGGCGCCGGACGGATCGGCCGAGGACGTCGTCGGTCCACTCCACCCGGTGGCCCTGCTTCCGGCCGGCGGCGGCTACACCCTCTACGATCCAGAGCAGGGTCTGACCCGCAGGGTGACCGCGGCCCGCGCCGAGCGGCTGCATCCCCGGGCACATCAATTCTATCGCCCGCTGCCGCCAGGGCCGGTGAGACCGATCGCCCTGTGGCGCTGGCTGGGCACCGGCGCCGGTCGCGACCTCGCGATGGTGATCGGGGTGGGGCTGCTGGTGGGCTTGCTGGGGCTACTGATCCCCCTCGTGACCGGCGTGGTCTTCGACCGCGTGGTTCCGGGCGCCGAAAGGACGCTGCTGGTCCAGATCGTTCTGGTGCTGTTCGCCGTCTACCTCGGCGCTTCGTTGTTCGACGTCGCGCGCGGCCTGGCACTGGTGCGTGTTCAGACCCGCCTCGACGCTGGCGTTGAGGCCGCGGTCTGGGATCGGCTGCTCCGCCTCCCGGTCCCGTTCTTTCGCCGCTATTCGGCGGGCGATCTCGCGGCGCGCGCGGCCGGCCTCGGGACCATCCGGGAGAGGCTGGCAGGCGCCACGCTCACTTCGGTCCTGGGGGGGATCTTCTCGGCGTGGAACCTGGTGCTGCTGTTCACCCTCGACGCGCGGCTGGCGCTCGCCGCCGCTGCGCTGGTCGCGGCGGCGACGCTGATCGCGACCGTGGCCAGCGTGTTCGAGCTCAAACGGTGGCGGGATCTCACGGCGCTGGACGGCCGCATCGGGGGGCTGCTCCTTCAGCTTGTGAACGGCATCGCCAAGCTGCGCGTGGCGCGGGCCGAACGCCGCGCCTTCGGGGTGTGGGCCAACCTGGTGGCCAGGCGCCGGAGCACCGAGCTCGGCGCCGAGCGCATCGGCGCGGGCCTCGGCGTCTTCAACGCCGTCTACCCGATCCTGTGCAACGGCGTCCTTTTCTACCTGCTCGCCGGCCGCAGCGGAGGCGGCGGCGCCTTGGCCGCTCCCGCCATGACCACCGGGCAGTTCCTGGCCTTCTACGCCGCCTTCACCGCCCTGCTTCGCGCCGTGCTCGAGCTGCTGGGCGCGGCGCTGGGCGTCGCCGCGGTCATCCCTCTCTATGAACGCGCCAAGCCGATCCTGGCCGAGCCGCCGGAGAACGAAGGCGCCCCGGGTGGACGCACCGAGCTTGGCGGGCAGATCGAGCTGTCACACGTCTCCTTTCGCTACCAGTCCGACAGGCCGCTGGTTCTGGACGACGTGACCCTGCGGATCGAGCCCGGAGAATTCGTGGCCGTGGTTGGCCCCTCCGGCTCGGGCAAGTCCACCTTGCTGCGCATCCTGCTCGGCTTCGAGAAGCCCACCGAGGGCAGCGTCTACTACGATGGGCACACGCTGGCCAGCCTGGACGTCCGCGCCGCGCGCCAGCAGATAGGCGTCGTCTTGCAGAACAGTGACGTCATGGCCGGCGACATCTTCACGAACATCGTGGGCAGCACTGGCCGCAGCCTCGAGGACGCCTGGAGGGCTGCCCGCCAGGCCGCCCTCGACAAGGACATTCTGGCGATGCCCATGGGCATGCACACGTTCCTCTCGGCCGGCCGCAGCACCCTGTCAGGCGGACAGCGCCAGCGTCTGCTCATCGCCCGGGCGCTGGCAACGAACCCGAGACTTCTCTTCTTCGACGAGGCGACCAGCGCCCTCGACAACGAAACCCAGGCGGCGGTCGGCGAGAGCCTGGACGCCCTCCGCGTCACCCGACTGGTCATCGCGCACCGTCTCAGCACCATC
>DATLVT010000461.1:0-2293 GCA_035577105.1 Polyangia bacterium | reverse complement strand
GATGTTGGCATCGTCAGGGTGGATCTCGTCGCCGTGCGGGAATAGTCGATCGTCTGCACCGCGTGCCGCCCTTTCCCACTCGAGCTCGGAGCAAAGCCGTGCGCCCGGGACCCGCCCGCTGTTGCTGAGCCACGACGCATAGCTGGCCGCATCGCCTGGCGAGACACCGGTCACCGGAAACCGCGACCAGTCCTGTCGTTTGCGGCGATCGCGCCCGGCGTATTCGATGGGCGCGCCCGACACCGCGACATAACGGCTGGACGTCGGCTGCAGCGTCAGCTGCCACTGCCCAGCCAGGCCAGGCAGCGGGCGCAGTCGCACCGAACCCCGCAGGGCGGTGTAAACGTCGGGTATATGCGCCTGGCGCTCTGTCGGGGTCAGCGCCATCAGGTAGGTGATCCAGTCGGTGTAGGTCGTCTCATGCCGGGCGATGAAGTAGGCCGGCGTCTTGCGCGCGTGAATCGGCACCGTGCCCAGGAACTCTTTTCGCAGGCGTTCATCGCCGTCACCGAACCAGAAGGTCCCGGCGGGCACGAAGGCGAAATCGGCGGGGACCTTGCCGGCGGTGGGCACCGTGAACGCCACCGTCACCGCCTGGCCGCGCCCGATCTCGAATGGATAGTTCACCGAGGCCAGACCCGGTCCATCGATGACCAGCCGGTACGAACCCGCCGCCATTGGCCGCGCCGGCTCGGTCGCGGTCAGCGCCGACACGCGCACCGCGCGCCGCAGCCCGGTCGCCGCGTCCTTCTCGTAACGCTCCAGCACCACCCGCGCCCGCGGCGGATCGATGTTGATCTGCAGCGACCCGGGCGCGGCCAGCGCCGCCCGCCGGTGACCGTCGCGATCGTGCGTCGTCAGGCGCGCCAGCAATGACGGCACGTCGCCCGTCTGCCGAAACTCCTCCAGCCAGCCCAGGTGGTCGGCCAGCACGTCCGCCAGTTGACCGCGGATGTCGTCGCGCGCCGGATCCAGGACCAGCGCTGTCTCCAGCGACTTCTCGGTCCGCTGGTAGGCGCTCTCCAGCGGGGCGATGGCGGCGGCGGCCTCGGCCCACAGCGTGTCGCCCCGCCCGCCCTCCATGGCGTCGAAGGCGGCGAAGGCCTTGTCGCGCAGCTCGCGCAGCTTTTCCAGCGCCGCGCGCGACTGTTGACCGCTGCTGGCCGCGTCGTTCAGATGCGCGGCGATCTGCCGGTCCAGCTCGCGCCGCTTGCGGTGCACCATCTGCTGCGCCACCAGCAAACTGGCCAGCACGACCCCGACCACGCCGGCCGCGATCAGCCGGCGCCGCCGCTTGATGGCCGGATCGTCCTCCAGCGCGCCGATCAGCCAGGCCATCGACGGGTACCGGTCGCCCGGGTTGGGCCGCAGGCCGCGCAGCAGCGCCCGCCGCACCCAGGTCGGCACGCCGCGATCCTTTGGCAACGTCCGCACCTGCCCTTCGGTCACGCTGACCGACAGGCTGATGAGGTCGTCGCCGGCGAAGGGCCGCTCGCCGTAAAGCGCCTCGTAAAGCGCCACGCAGAAACTGAACTGATCGCTGCGCTCGTCCGCGCGCTCGCCCAGAAATTGTTCGGGCGCCATGTACGCCGGCGTTCCCATCAGGGCGCCGGTCCGGGTCAACGTCTCGAGATGGCCGCCCGTGCGGCCGCCCACCGAGGCCGCCGCTGCTGCCGCCGCTGCCATATCAGCGGGCGTGGCCTCGACCGTCACCGCCTGGGCCGCGGCGCCGCTGCTGTCGCTGTCGCTGCCGTCGTCGTCGGCGGCCGTTTCGGCGTCGCGCGCCAGACCAAAATCGACGACGCGCGGCCGGCCGTCCTTGTCCAGCAAGACGTTCTCGGGTTTGAAATCGCGGTGAACCAACCCCGCCGCGTGCGCCGCCGCCAGCCCGCGCCCGGCGGCGATGAAGACGTCCAGGATCTGCCGCCAGGAGCGCTGTTCGGCCTGCAGCCACCGGCGCAGCGTCCCCCCCGCCAGAAACTCCATCGCCAGAAAGACCTGGTCGTCGACCAGTCCCACGTCGTGAACCGCTACGACGTTGGGGTGGGCCAGGCGGGCCATCGCCTTGGCCTCGCGCAGAAGCCGCGCCGACGCGCCCGGCTTGTACACGCCCGCGCGTGGCTTCAGCAGCAATTTGAGGGCGATCTTGCGATCCAGCTCGGGATCGTAAGCGCCGTACACGACGCCCATGGCGCCGCTGCCGACGCGTTCCAGAACGACGTAACGCCCGATGCGGACGCCCGTGACTCGACCTTCGACGACGACAGATCCCGCCGCACCGTCCCTGGATTGG
>DATLVT010000460.1:0-5358 GCA_035577105.1 Polyangia bacterium | reverse complement strand
CACGCGATCGCCGGGCACGAAGGTGGTGAGCGGGGCGGTGTTCTCGTCGCGCGAGCGGCTCGATTCACCCAGCGCCGCCACCGCCGACATGCAGGCGTCGCAATGACTGACGTGTTCGATGACCTCGTCGCGGGCCGGATCGGTCAGCCGTCCCTCCGCAAAGGCCAGAAGCTGGTCTTCGTTCGGGCAGGTCGGGGAGCGGCGCTCCAGCATGACGTGCCGTGATAATACCTGCGTCGACGTGAACGGCAATTGACCGGGCTAGAACGGACCAGCCCGGCCGTCTTCCGTCACAATCTTGCCCGGTTAGGACCCGCCCCCGGTTCCCCCGTCTTCGTGGGAAAAGAACTGGGAGAAGCTGAGGTGAACCTGACTGCGCACGGCGCGCCACAGGCTGTGCACTTCGCTTTCGGTCAGGCGTGGGATCTTTTTTTCCAGCTTTGCGCAGACGTGATCAAGCAGGCGCCGGCGAATGTCCTGCAGCCAGCGCGCCACGGTGGCCCGGTGGGCGCCGAACGGCACCGCCAGGGTGTCGATGCCCTGGTTCTTGATGTAGCGCAACCGGACCAGCGCGCGTTCCTGCGGCGTCAACTGGGCCAGCGCCTCGCGGAGTGCTTCGTGAAACAGCTCGCGAAAGCGTTCACGCATCAGCCGCACGTCCGGATCGGGATCGTCGGCCAGCAACATCTCCAGGGCATCGTCGCTGCCCGCGGGATCGATCTGGCGCACGCGGCGCAGATCGTGCGCCACCCGGACCGCGGTGATGCGCAGCCATTTCCACAGCGGGCCGCGCCCCGAGTAGGAACGGATGCGCGGCGCCTCCCCGGTGAACAGCCGCGAGCGCAGCTCTTGAACCGCGTCGTCGATCAGATCCTCGCGCGGCTTCATCACGCGGGCGATGGCCCCGCGCGCCGCCGGCATCAGGCGCGATTCAAACTGGGCCAGCGCCTCCGGCAGACCATGTCCGCAGGCGCCGGCCAGGCACAGGTCGGCCGCTCGCTCCAGGGAGACCGGCTCGCCGGCGGCCAGCAGTGGTGTCGCCAGCGCGGCAAATTGAGCGAACGTGGCGCCCGCCGTGCCCGCGCTCTGCTGCAGCTGCGCGAACAGCGCGCCCAGCGCGATCTGCCCCTGCGCCTCCGCCCGCCCCTCGTCGACCATGGTCCGAGATTACCCCGGGCGCCGGACGATGACGATGGCCGGCCGGATCCTAGGCGACCAGCAGGGGCGGCCGCACCGGAACCACCGTGGTCCTCGACTGGCGGGCGCGATAGGCGGCGTCCAGGTAGGCGAAGTCGGCGAAGATGTGCTGCAGGGACAGCGCGGGCGCCGCCGCGCCGTCAACCCGGCCCAAGAAATGGCGCCACATCGCCTCGAAACCAGTCCGATCACGCAGCGAAGGAGCCAGCCACTGTTTTCCAGCGGGGCCATAGAAGCGGCCATAGATGCCGCGCCCGTCAAAATAAAGAGCGCCTCTTTCCATGATGACTTTGGATGAGTCAAAGGGAATAAATCGCCATGGCACGCCCCAACTGTGGAACAGACGCGAGGTCAACCCCGACTGGTGACGGGCCAGCACCATGGTGGTGTCTTCGTTGGGTGTGTTGCTCAACGGCTTGTCGGGACCGAAGGCGGTCACGGCCACCACGTGATCGGTCTCGCTGTCCTCCCAGATGGAGGCCAGGTCCATCAGGCGGCGGATCCAGTGCACGCCGCCCTCGTGCAACGCCCCCAGCGGCATCTCGGCGGGGTCGGCCCGCCAGCCCGTTGGGGTGGACGCGCCCAGGCGAATCAGATCCAGATAGAGTGGACGGCCACAGTCACGCCCGTCCTTGAGGATGGCCTTGAGGCGGCGATGAAACGGCGCGAAATGGACATTTTCGGCCACCATGACCACCGGCCTGGATTGAATCAAGGCCGGCCACAACGAAGCGAATTCATCCAGGCTATTGAAGATCGGCTTTTCGATCAGCAAATGCTTGCCGCCGGCCAGCGCCTCCTTGACCAGCTCGAAATGGCTGCGGGGCGGCGTCACCACGATCATCGTCTCGTAGGCAGAGCGCAACGCCTCCTCGTAACTGCCGAAGGCGTCCTTGATGCCCAGGGGGCGCGCAAACTCCTGGGCCCGTCGCGCGTCACGGCTGGCCACCGCGATGCGCGCGTCGGGGCGAATGCGCCGCAGGGTGCGGATGTGCCGCAGACTGATCTTGCCGCAACCAAGGAAACAGAACCCGACGCTCATGGCGACGGCAGTGATAACACAGGAACGCCGGGCGCGGCCCGGCGGTACTATCGGCTTGCTCCCCCCCGGTCCCCCGCTTAGAGTTCCGGCCGCGGCAGGCGACGCCTTCGGAAGACATGTCCAGCGCCAAAATTTTCTATTTCATTCCGAACCTTCAGCAAGGCGGTCCCGAACGGCAGATTCTGTACCTGATGGCGCGGCTGCCCCAGCGGTACACCCCCGTCCTGTGCGTGTACCAGGCCGACGACATCTTCTTCGACGCCGAGTGCCCTCCCGGCCAGCCGGCCTATTCGCTGGGCACCAGCCGCATGAACCTGCGCGCGCTGGACCGCCTGACCGAGATCTTGCGCGCCGAGCGTCCGGACATCGTGCACTCGTACCGCGACAAATCGAACTTCTGGGCGCGCTGGGCGGCGCGGCGGGCGGGAGTGCCCGTGGTCATCACCTCGTGCCGCAATCGCATGATGAACCTTCGTTATCTGGCCATTGAACGATTTCTTTCCCGGTACACCACTGTCACACTGACAAATTCCATCGGCGTCAAACATGAATTGACGACTTTCGCCCGGGTGTCTCCCGACAAGATCCGGGTCATCCCCAACATTCTGGACACAAACCGGTTTCGACCGCCCTCGCCCGCCGAACGGCAAGAGGCGCGCGCCCGCTGGCAACTGAAGACGGACGATCGCGTGTTGCTGTTGCCGGGCCGCATCGGCCTGCAGAAACACCAGCTCGGCCTTCTGTGGGCGCTGCGCCTGCTGGCCAGGCGCGGGCAGTTGCCCGAGCAGACCGTGGTGCTCTTCGCCGGGCGCGAGCGCGACCGCCTGCCGTCGGCGCTGTCCCATCTGCTGGCCTCGGATCGACAGCTGGCCGGTCGGATCCGATTCCTGGGCGCCCAGAAAGAGATCCTGTCCCTCTACTGGGCCTCCGACCTGCTGGTCATGCCGTCGCTGTACGAGGGCCTGGCCAACGCCGCGCTGGAGGGCTGCTCGGCCGGGCTGCCCGCCATCCTCTCTCACGCGGCCAACATCGACGGCATCATCGAGGACGGCATCTCGGGCTGGGAGTTCCCCACCGGCAGCCAGCAGCCGCTGGTCTCGGCGCTGCAGCGGGCCCTGGCCACGTCAGACAAGGAATTGCAGGCCATGGGCGCCGCCGCCCGCGAGCGGGTCTCCACCCGGTTCGCGCCGCACGAAAACTTCGTCGTCGATCAGACCGTGGCCGTGTATGACGAGCTGTCGGCCGGGATCGCCCGCGCGTGAGCCCGAACGCCAGCGCGCTGGAAGAGACGGTCTTCGACGCCGTGATCATCGGCTCCGGCTTTGGAGGGGCCGCCACCGCCTGTGCCCTCTCGCGCGCCGGCTTGCGCACGCTGCTGGTGGAACGGGGCGGCTGGGCAAAGCGCGACGACCTGGACTGGAATGGAAAGGCGATCCTGCTGGACGGTCGTTACTTTGGAGATACGCCGCTTTCGATCCAGCAGGAAGGACGCGCCGAACCCAAAGACGTTCTGCAAAACGAGGTGGTGGGCGGCAATTCCATCTTCTTCGGCGGAGCGTCTCTGCGCCTGCGCAGCAACGACTTTGCCGCCTGGCCCATCACGTACGCCGCGCTCGAACCCTATTACGGCGCGGCCGAGAAGCTGCTGGAGATCCATGGGCACGCCGGCGTCGATCCGTGCGAGCCGCCGCGCTCGTCCGCTTATCCCTTTGACGCCGCCCCCTTGAGCGCACCGGCCCAGCGCATCTCTGACGCCGCCCGGAAGGCCGGCTTTCATCCCTTCGCCATCCCGCTGGCCATCAATCATGCCGGCGCGCGCGAGCCAAAGTGCATCAACTGTTTCACCTGCGACGGATTTCCCTGCAAGATTGGCGCGAAGAACGACGTCACCACGACGGCGCTGCTCAAGGCCGACCAGCAGCACCTGACCATCGTGCCGCGCCTGCTGGCCACCCGCCTGCGCCACGAAGCGGGGCGCATCCAGTCGGTCGAGGTTGTTGATCGCGACACCGGGCAAACCCTGTCGCTGCGGGCCCGGGTCTTTGTCGTCAGCTGCGGCGCCATCGGCACCCCGGCGCTGCTGCTGCGCTCTGATCTGGCCCGATATGACCAGTCCGGTTCGATCGGCCGCTATCTGATGCGCCATTGCAATGCCATGGTCGGGTACGTCTTTCCGTTCCGCACCAACCCGGACGCCGTCAATCACAAGCAGATCTGCATCTCGGACCTGTACGAAACCCAGCGCGGCAACGACGGCAAGGCGGTGGGGATCATCCAGGACATGTGCATGCCCCCGCCCGAGGTGGTCCGCCAGAAAGGCCCGCCCGGCTTTCGCTGGGCGGCCTCGCTGGCCGCCGCATCGATTCAGACTCTCATCTGCATCGCCGAGGACGACGCCCAGGCCGACAACCGCGTCCACCTGAACGACGCCGTCGATCGCTGGGGGCTGCCGGTGGTGTCGGTGAAACACCAGTACAGCGCCGCCGACAAGGAACGACGGGCCGTGCTGATCGCGGCGGCCCGCCGGATCCTGCGCGAGGCCGGCGGCATGTTCGGCAAGGTGACGATGATCGAAAGCTTTTCGCACGCCGTGGGAACGGTGCGCTTTGGAGCGTCACCGCAGACGGCGGCGCTGGACGTCAACTGCCGGTTGAACGGCGTCCAGAACCTCTTCGTCGCTGACGGCAGCTTCATGCCCTCCTCCGGAGGCGTCAATCCCAGTCTGACAATCACCGCAAACGCGTTGCGCGTCTCGGACCGTATTCGCGCGGAGTTTGGGAGTCTCGGCGGGGGCGCGCGGTGAACGCACCGGCGAGGCTGTAGGGATGGTGAAGGGCGGCTTTACGTGAGGCGGGGCCCCATTCGCTCCGTCGTGGGGGCGGCAGTGGTGGGGTTCCCTGCCGTGCTCAAACACCGGACGGCGCGCGCGCCTTATGGGTTTGCTTGGAGTTGCGCTGTACTGCGCGCCTGCGAACTGCGCGCGGCAGGGAACCCCACCACTGCCGCCGCCGTAATGACTACGTTCACGGTGCCCCTGGACCGTCCGTCAGGCCGGACCCCGAGCCTGCCGGCCGGGGAAGAGCGGAAGGACACAAGTGGGGTACCGACTGCTCGTCGAT
>DATLVT010000459.1:0-4221 GCA_035577105.1 Polyangia bacterium | reverse complement strand
GCGCCGCCACGGCATCGACGTCGGCGACGGCGCGCGCGGGTGGCCGGCCTGGGCGTATCACCCGCGCGCCCAGATCGCGGCGCCGCACCTCCTGTGCGTGGGGGACGCCGCCGGCATCGATGCGCTGACCGGCGAAGGGATCGCCGTCGGTCTGGAGCAGGGCATCGTCGCCGCCGACGCCATCGTGCAGGGACTGGCCAGCGGTGATTTTCGGTTCGCCGGCTATCGCCGCGCCGTGCGCAAGGCCGTCGTCGGGCGCGAGCTGGCCCTGGATCGCCGCCTGGCCTCTTTGCTGTACGCCACGCGCGGCAGCCGGCTGTGGCTGTCGCTGGTGCTGTTCGACCGCCGCATGCAGGAGCTGTACGCCGCGCGCGTGTCGGGGTCGATGGTGCTGGCCGACCGCGGTCGTGACCTGCTGGCGGCGCTGGCCCGCCACGCGATCGCCGCGCCCAGCCGCATGCGCCGGCTGAGCGCCACAACAGCGTTCGGTTGAGCGCGATCAGTTGAAGCGGTCGCCGCCCGGCGGCGTGCCCGAAGGGCCGCTGACCGTCGCTGCCGGCGCGGTCGCCGAACCGCTGGAGGCGCCACCGCTGGCGCCGGCGCCGGTGGACGAGCCCGAGCTCGAACCAGACCCCGAGGCCGATCCTGCGGCGGGCGGCGTGGCCGGCGGTTTCGCCGCCGAACCACCGGAGTTGCCACCGCCTGCCGCCGCCTTGGCGATGGCCGCCTTGGTGGCCGCGGCGTTGACCCGCTCCTTCAGCTCCTTGCCGACCTTGAAGAAGGGCAGGCGCTTGGGCTTCACGCTGACCGCGCTGCCGGTGCGTGGGTTGCGCCCTTCATAGGCGCGATAGCTGCGAATCTCGAAGCTGCCGAAGCCGCGGATCTCGATCCGGTCGCCGTTGCGCAGCGCCGCTTCCATGCAATCAAATATGGCGTTGATGAGAAGCTCTGCCCGGCCTTTGGGCATCTTCTCCGTCTCGCACAACATATCGATGAGATCTGATTTCGTCATCGCGACCTCTCCCCCCGGATGCGCAAAACGCGAGCAGCGAACGAAGGTATCGTCTTAAGCCCCCGCAGGCAACCAGAAAAAGACTATGTTTCGGCGGTGTTACGCAATGGCCCGGTATTCGCCAAAGACCCCCCGCAGGGCATCGGCGATTTCGCCCAGGGTGGCCCGGGCCTTGACTGACGCCAGGATCGCCGGCACCAGGTTGTCGGTGCGCCGGGCGGCGGCCGCAAGCGCCTGCAGCGCGCCCCTGGCCGCGTCGTCATTTCGCGTTGCCCGAAATTGCCCCACGCGCCCCGCCTGGGCGGCCTCCAGGGATGGGTCCAACCTGTGCAAGGCCGGGCTGAACGATTCACCTGACTTGCCCGACGGCTCGGCGAAGGCGTTCTGGCCGACGATGATGCGCTCGCCGTTCTCCACGGCGCGCTGGTGCTCGAAGGCGCGCCGCTCGATCTCGCCCTGGGGAAACCCCTGCTCGACCGCGGCCACCATGCCCCCGCGTCTGTCGATCTCGCGCAGTAACAGATTGGCGCGCGTTTCGATCTCCGTGGTCAGCGCCTCGACGGCGTAGGCGCCCCCCAGCGGATCGACCACGTCGGGCACGCCCGATTCGTGGGCGATGATCTGCTGCGTGCGCAGGGCCAGAGCCGCCGCCGCCTCGGTCGGCAGGGACAGCGCCTCGTCGTATCCGTTGGTGTGCACCGACTGCGCGCCGCCCAGCACGGCGGCCAGCGCCTCGATGGTGGTGCGCACGATGTTGTTCAGCGGCTGCTGCGCCGTCAGCGACGACCCGGCCGTCTGGGCGTGGAACCGCAACATCAGCGAGCGCGGATCCTGCGCCTTGAACCGCTCGCGCATGATGCGCGCCCACAGCCGCCGCGCCGCCCGAAACTTGGCCACCTCTTCCAGCAGGTTGGCGTGGGCGTTGAAAAAGAAAGACAGCCGCGGCGCGAATTCGTCGACGGGCAATCCCCGATCGATGGCCGCCTGAACGTAGGCGACGCCGTCGCCCAGGGTGAAGGCCACCTCCTGCACGGCGTCGCTGCCGGCCTCGCGGATGTGATAGCCGCTGATGCTGATGGTGTTCCAGCGCGGGAGCTCGTCGCGGCAGAAGGCGAAGGTGTCGGCCACCAGACGCATCGACGGACCCGGCGGGTAGATGTACGTGCCGCGGGCGATGTACTCCTTGAGGATGTCGTTCTGGACGGTCCCCTGCAGCGCGCTGCGCGGCACGCCCCGTTCGTCGGCCACCGCCACGTACAGACACAGCAGCGTGGCCGCCGTGGCGTTGATGGTCATCGATGTCGACACACGGTCCAGCGGCAACCCGTCCAGCAGGGTGCGCATGTCGTCGATCGTGCCGATGGAGACGCCGGTGCGGCCCACCTCGCCCCGGGCCAGCGCGTGGTCGGCGTCGCGTCCCATCTGCGTCGGCAGATCGAAGGCCACCGACAGGCCGGTCTGACCGGCCCCCAGCAGGAACTTGTAGCGACGGTTTGATTCCTCGGCCGTGCCGAAGCCGGCGTACTGGCGCATGGTCCACAGACGACCGCGGTACATCGTCGGGTGGATCCCGCGCGTGAACGGAAACTGCCCCGGCTGGCCCAGGTCGCGCTGGTGATCAAAGGGCGGTGCCTGCTGGGCCAGCGCCCCGGGCGCGTAGAACGGCGCCAGCGGGATCTCGGCTGCCGTCTGGACTTTGTCGCGGCTCTTGTCCCGGCCCTGGTCCTTCATCACAGGTTACGAATCAGCGGAAGGTGATCTCGGGAACGTCGCCGCGGGTGGCCAGGCGTGGTTCGGTCTTGGACTGGATCTCCTCGACCGAAACGCCGGGCGCCCGTTCCAGCAGCACCAGCCCCTCCGCTCCCACGTCGATCACCGCCAGGTCGGTGATGATCCGGTGCACCGCCTTGACGGCCGTCAGCGGCAGGGAGCAGCGGCGCAGGATCTTCTTCTCGTCGCCCTTGGCCACGTGCTCCATCATCACCACCACGCGCTTGGCCGCCGCCACCAGATCCATGGCGCCGCCCATTCCCTTGACCATCTTGCCGGGGATCATCCAGTTCGCCAGGTCGCCGGTCTCGGCCACCTGCATGGCGCCCAGGATGGCGCAGTCGATGTGGCCGCCGCGAATCATGGCGAAGGACTCCGCCGACGAGAAATAGGCGCTGCCCGGGATCTCCGTCACCGTCTGCTTGCCGGCGTTGATCAGATCGGGATCCTCTTCGCCCTCCAGCGGAAAGGGTCCGATCCCCAGCAGGCCGTTCTCTGACTGCAGGATCACGTCAATGTCGGGCGGGATGAAATTCGCCACCAGCGTCGGCATGCCGATCCCCAGGTTGACGTACATGCCGTCGCGCAGCTCGCGGGCGGCGCGCTGGGCGATCTGATCACGATTGAGACCCGGCATCAGGCGCTCCTTTTGCGGACGGTGCGTTGCTCGATCGGCTTTTCGAAGGCGGCGCCTTTCACCACGCGCTGCACGTAGATACCGGGCGTGTGCACCAGTTCGGGATCCAGCTGTCCCGGTTCCACCAGCTGTTCCACCTCGGCGATGGTGATGCGTCCGGCGGTGGCCACCATCGGGTTGAAGTTGCGCGTGGTCTTTCGGTAGACCAGGTTGCCAAAGCGATCGCCTTTCCAGGCTTTGACGATGGAGACGTCGGCGGTCAGGGCCTGCTCCAGGACGTACATGCGCCCGCCAAATTCGCGCGTCTCCTTGCCCTCGGCCACCAGCGTGCCGTACCCGGTGGCGGTGTAAAAAGCCGGGATGCCGGCGCCGCCCGCCCGGATGCGTTCCGCCAGCGTCCCTTGCGGGACCAGCTCGACCTCCAGCTTGCCGTCGAGAAACAGCCGTTCGAAGGTCTTGTTCTCGCCGACATAGCTGGCGATCATCTTCTTCACCTGACCGTTGCCCAGCAGGATGCCCAGGCCCTTGCTGTCGATGCCGCAGTTATTGGAGATCACCGTCAGGTTCCTGGTTCCCCGCCGGCGGATGGCCTGGATCAGGTTCTCCGGGATCCCGCACAGGCCAAACCCTCCGGCCATCAACGTGGCGCCATCCTGCAGCTGGGCGATGGCGTCGTCAGCGCTGGCGACTGTTTTGTCCATGGGGCGGCGATTCTATCCGAGATTGTCCTTATGGCCATGGCCCGCACCGACGTGGCGCCGCCTCCGCTGCGGTGAGATAATCGGCCCAACCTCAATGGCGA
>DATLVT010000458.1:0-7994 GCA_035577105.1 Polyangia bacterium | reverse complement strand
GACCGCCCGCGATGCCCCCCACGAAGACGCCCGCCTGGGGGATTTCGACGTGGTCTTCCTGCGTAACAATCCCAACGCCGGGGCCAAGGACGGCGATACGTTCAACCCGGCCATCGATTTTGGGCGCCGGCATGACCATTCTCGGCATCTCGCTCCTCCTCTATCAGCGCATCGGCGTCCACTCGAGCTTCGTGTCGCTCCTGCCCCAGCTTCTGCTCGGCGGCGTCGGCATGGCGCTGACGATGTCCCCGATGACGTCGGCCGTGTCGCCCTGGGAGAGGGCATCGACCGACACGAAGGCGACGTCATGGCCCCGCCGATGGGCGGAAAAAGCCAGGTGCAGCGTCGTATAGGTCGGGCGCTGGGTCCGTACGTTGTTGACGACGAAGCAAAGCCGCATGAAGGTGGTCCAGGGCCGAAGTTAGCAAGCCAGTATACGCTGGGAATCTGGGCAGAATTCGGCTAAAATTCCACGAAGCCATGGCAGGCACCACCCTTAGAGGGATCGGCGACGACGAAGACGAGGAGGGAGCGGGAGAAAAAACACCTCCTCCCCCCTCCACGCCGGAAGACCCTCAGACATTGTCGGGACCCACCATCGTTGACAGCGCCAAGGTCGCCGAGAGCCTGAAAAAGCTCCGTTCGCTGGATGACTTTGCCAAGACCCCGCCGCCGGCGCTGGTGCCCAACCCCAGCGGCGCCCAGCCGCCCAACCCGGCGCTCAACAAGACGATGATGGGGGGCATCGGCCTGGACCTACCAGGCAAGCCGGTCCCTCCCCCCGCCCTGGGGACAGGAACGCTGTTCGGCATCGGCGTCCCCAATCTGACCGGGAGCAGCGGCTCCCATCCTGGCGGCTCGACCACCCACACCCTGGCGGGTGTGGTGGCCCCCGGCGAGATCGACGACGCCACCATCCCCACCAACGCCGTCAGCGGGATCATCGAACGCGATGTGCGCGGAACGGTGATGGGCCACGACCGGCACATCGGCGACCGCGACCGCCCCCCGGAGGGGGGACGGGTCATCACGGAACGGGGTCTCAGCGGAGATTTCTCGGGTGGTGAGCGCCATTTCTTTGAAAGCGAACCGATCAACACGGAGTTTGAACCGGAGTTCAAACCGAACCCCTACGCCCGCGTCGGGGTAGCCCTGGCCGTGGCCGGCGTCTTCATCGCCGCGGTCTGGGGGTACGTCCGTTACCGTCGTTTCGAGCCGGCTCCCACGGAAGCGCAGACGGCACCCGCCCCTGCCGCCGCTCCGGCGTCGACGCCCACACCACCTCCGGTCGCCGAGACGCCCACGCCGCCACCGGCCGCGACGGCGCCTCCCACCGCGGCTGCCACCGAACCGGCCAAGGGGTCACCGCCCGCGGCTCAAGAGCCCACGCCAGCCGCCGCCGCGCCGGAGCCGACCCCGTCTGCGGCCATCGCCGCGCCTGCCACGACCCCGACGCCGACGCCGCCCACGGAAGCCCCCCCGCCGACGCCGGTGCCTTCCGAGGCGATCGAGCCTCCCGTGGCCAAGAAGACGACGGAGCGGGCGACCAAGATCACCGACACCGAGAGATCGTCCGCGACGAAGGAAAGCGACAAGCCCAGTACCCATCCCACGACGCGTCCGACGACGCGTCCGACACCTACCGTGGCTGCCGATCGGCCGGCCAAGCCTGTCAAGGAGAAGGCGCCCATCCTCGATCCGAGCCTCTCGGCACCGCCGCCGCGCCGAGCGATTCGACCGGTGACCTCGCTGGAACCGACGCGCGCCGGAAGCCCGCCCTCCAAACCTTCGGGCATCCTGCGTGAGATGCCGTCGCTGGCGCCACCGCCCAGGCCGGCGCGGGCAGCCTCGGCCGCGCCCATGCAGCCGGGGGCGACCTTGCCCGTGCCCAAGGCCAAACCAGCCAAGAAGCGCGGCGAAGACGATCCCGACGGCACGTTGCCCCTGTCCATCGATTGAGTGAAGCGGCTCGATTGACGTCGGTTGCTTGATCGTTTTCGCGCCCATTTCGCGCCGTGCGCCTTGCTGGCTGCCATGACGCGTGATACGCCTAGCTCAGAATGCAGATAGCGCCGGATCAAATTGATCCCGACGCCGCGAAGGTTGTTCAGAGACTGAGACGATACGACCACGCCGCCTACCTGGTCGGCGGGTGCGTGCGAGATCTCCTGCTGGGCCTCAAGCCCAAGGACTTCGATGTCGTCACCAGCGCGACGCCGCCCGAGATCAAAAGACTGTTCAAGAACTGCCGCATCATCGGCCGGCGTTTCCGCTTGGCCCACATCTTCTTCGGCTCGAAGATCATCGAGACGTCGACCTTTCGGGCCAACCCCCGCGAGCTGGAGGAAGAAGAAGGGGAGCTGAACGGCGCCAGTGACGCGGACAACACGGATCTGCTGATCCGCCGCGACAACGTCTTCGGCACGCCCGAGGAGGACGCCCGCCGCCGCGACTTCACCATCAACGGCCTTTTCTACGACCTGGAGACCGGAAACGTGATCGATCACGTCAACGGCCTCACCGATCTGGAAGGGCGGGTGGTGCGCACCATCGGCGACCCCGACATCCGCTTTCGCGAGGATCCGGTGCGCATCCTGCGGGCGGTGAAGTTCGCCGCCCGCTGTGACCTGACCATCGAGCCCGAGACCTACCGGCGCATGATGGAGCACCGGTCCGAGATCGCCAAGTGCGCCCAGGCCCGCGTGTCGGAGGAGTTCTATCGTCTGCTGCGCGCCGGGGCGGCCAGGCGGTCGATGGAGATCCTGGTCGAGACCGACCTTCTGGAGCTGCTGTCGCCCGAGCTGTCCCGGGGGCTGAAAGGCGAGCCCGAGAACGACGACGCGCGCCTGCGTCGGGCCCGGTTGTGGGGGTATCTGGCGGCGCTGGATCGGTCGACCAGTCGGCGGCCGGTTCCCCCCAGCAACAGCCTGTTGCTGTCGGTCTTGCTCTTGCCGCCGCTGCGCGATGCTCTGGACCCCGACAGCAGCGGGGTGCGCGACATCGGACAGCTGGTGGCGCAGGGGATCCAGCCGGCGCTGGAGCGGCTGAAGGCGTCGCGCCGGGACGCCGAGCTGGCCCGGCAGATCCTGCTCGCCATACGGTACATCCTTCCGTCGCAGCAGCCGCGGCGCAAGCGGCCGCACCTGGCCGGACGCGAGTTCTTCGACGAGGCGCTGCGCCTGTGCGAGATCATTTCAGAGGCCGAGGCGCAGGCGCCCGAGCTGGGCGGCCGACCCATCGTCGCCGCCGAAGGCAGCGAGGCGGCCATCACCGCCGAGGGTCAGGACGGCGACGATTTCGCCCCCGAACTGGAGCCGCTGGACACGTTCGAACGAGGACGGCGCCGCAGGCGCGGCCGCGGTCCGGGCGGGCCAGGCGCCCCCGGGGCAAGCGACGACCGGCCGCGCGGTGGCCAGTACGGCGATCGCGTCAACGTTCCCGCAGCGGCCGCCGCTCGCTATCCGGCCCCTCCGGTTCAGGGGCTGGATTCGCTGCTGGCGGCGGCCAGCGCGCTGGTGCAGCGCTCGGATCGCCCGGCGTTCCTGGGGACCGGCGGCTTCGGCGGCCCCTGGAGCACGAGACTGGACTGACGCCGCCAGCGGGCGATCAGCCCGCAGCATAGCGCGTCGGATCGGCGACGCCGGCCGCCTCGAAGCCGCGGCGGCGCAGCAGGCAAGCGTCGCAGGCGCCGCAGGCGGCTCCCGACGGAGCGGGGTCATAGCAGGAATGGGTGAGGCCGTAGTCGACGCCCAGAGCGGTCCCGGCGCGGATGATGTCCGCCTTGGTCATGTGAATCAGCGGGGCGGAGATGGTGATGGGCCGCTGCTCGACGCCGGCCTTGGTCCCCAGGCGGACCACCTCCTGCATGGCGGCCAGCCATTCGGGCCGGCAGTCGGGGTACCCGGATGAATCGAGGACGTTGACGCCCACGACGATGGTGCTGGCCGCCGTCACCTCCGCCACCGCGATGGCATAGGCGAGAAAGATGGTGTTACGAGCCGGGACGTACGTCACCGGAATGCCGGCGCTCATCTCGGCCTCGCTGCGCCCCTTGGGCACGGCGATGGCGTCCGTCAGCGCCGAGCCGCCGATGGCCCGCAGGTCGAGCTCGATCACCTTGTGCGACGCCACGCCCAGCGCCGCGGCCACCCGTCGGGCGGCCTCCAGCTCGACCTGGTGGCGCTGGCCATAACGAAAGCTGAGGGCATGACAGCGAAACCCGTCCGCCTTGGTGAGAGCCAGCGCCGTCGCCGAATCGAGGCCCCCCGACAGAAGTACGATCGCGTCCGCCATGATTCGCCTAGATTAGCTCGCCATGGCGACACCTCGCGACGATGAAAAGGCGGGGGCGATCGAGCCGTTCGAGGACGCTGTTCTTTACGACTGGGAGTACCGACGGCGGCGCAGCGACGTCCGGTTCTATCGCACGCTGGCCGACGAGCGCGGCGGACCGGTGCTGGATCTCGCCTGCGGCACCGGCCGCCTGCTCTTGCCGCTGGTGCGTGACGGTCACGTCGTCGTCGGGCTGGATCAGTCGCCGCCCATGCTGGCCCGGGCCGCCGCGCGCATCCGGCGGCTGGCAGCGCCTGCCCGGGCGCGGGCGCTGCTGGTGCGCGGCGATCTGCGCGCTTTCAATTTTCGGCGGCCGTTCGCCCTGGCCGTCTGCGCGTTTCACAGCATCCAGCACCTCATCTCCGACGACGACCTGACGCAGTTTCTGCGAGCGGTGAGGCGGTCGCTGATCCCCGGCGGCTGGTTCGCCTTCGATCTTTTCGCCCCAGAAAAACGTTTTCTGGCACGCGCCTCGGACCGTCGCTGGGACCGCACGGTTTTTCGCCATCCGGGCGGGGAACGGCTGGTCTACACCATGACGTCGCGGCTGTCCCCCGACGGGAAAACCCTGCTGATGACGATGTATTACCAGCCGATCGACGCTCGCGGGCGGCGACGGGGCGCCGAGCGGGTGGTGCGCCTTTGCCACCGCCAGCTGCCGCCCGCGGCGGTGCACCGGCTGCTCAAACGGGCCGGCCTGCAGCCGCTTTTCGCCTGGGGCGGCTTCGACGGCGCCGCAGCCGACCCCGCTTCGGAGCAGCACATCTACCTGGCCAGACGTCCCTGACGCACGACAGGGCGTTCTCCGACGGAAAAAGCCCTTTTTGCCGCCGGTAATCCCCTTGACAGAATCACCCCCCCCGCTACGATGCCGAGGTCTTCTTTCGCAAACTTTCTGACGGAGGGCTGCCAAGATGGCCGAGAAAGTCGCAAAGCTAGGCGTTAGCCGCGAGAAGGACTTCATGTACTACGTCAAGGATGGCGGAGTGTGGAAGGTCCAGAGAAAGCAGCCGGGCGTCCCCAAGGGACGGCCAGAGAAGGTGGTCGACGGCGGCTTTGAAATGGACACCGACTACATCTACTTCGTCGACCGGGACGGTGACGTCTCTCGCGCCAAACGCGCCGTAGGTGGACAGAAACGGAAAAAGTCGGCAGGCGCCGCCAAGAGAAAAGCGCCGCCCAAGAAAAAGGCCAAAAAACCGGCCAAAAAAGCGGCAAAAAGCGCGGGCAAGAAGAGCGCGAAGGCTGCCAAGAAGGCCGTCAAGGCCAAGAAAAAAGGCAAAAAGAAAGGCAAGCGCTAGCCAGAAGGTCCAGCGCTTCTCCGTCAGTCCGGATCAGGCCGCTCCTGCCCTTGCTGGAGCGGCCTTTTTCTTGTTCGGCCCGCCCCCCTTGCGACGGCCGCCTTTCGACGACGGCGGTGATCTCTTCGGTTCCTCGTCGGAGGGCGCCGGTGGTGCGCCCGGCGTCGCCGCGACCGCCTCGGCGGGCGGCGGAAATCCAAAGCGGTAGAGGATCCAGCCGAACCCGATCAACGTCACCACCGACATCCACATGTATTGCTCGTCCAGCCAGGTCGGCATCTTCATGTTCGACCAGGGCATGGAATTGGGCAGCCAGCGGGTCGGGGCCCAGTCGATGAAGCTGGTCGCCGCCGTGACCGCCCCCAGGATGGCCCCGGCCTCGACGCGCTTGTGATAGACCAGCGCCACCGCGACCAGGAACGAATAGTAGTAACAGGTCAGCTCGCTGGGTCCGATGGCGATGGTGGTGGCGCTCAGCGCGGCGGCCAGCCACGGATCGGTTCCACGCACGGCGAACCAGAGCAGGACCAGGAATCCGACGGCCAGCACCAGGTACCAGACAAACCGTTCGTGGAAGGTGCGTATCTTGGCCTGCTTCCAGACGCCCCAGGCGTCCTCCGCCTTGTCGTTCTTCAGGATGTGCCCGGCCTCCGACGGCTTGTAAGCCACCACCGTGCGGAGACCCATGTAATTGGTGAGCGGCGTGGCCTGGTGCTTCTCGGAGTTCTGGATGAACCGGCGATAACCGTCGACGCCGCCGCTGGTGACGAGGCTGAGGGGAACCAGCACCGCCACGGCCAGCGCCGCGCCGGCGAAGACGGACAGGTAGCGACGGTCCAGCTTGCGCGTCCGCCAGTACTCTTGCACCAGCACCATCAACGGACCGATCAGCAAGAATCCCGGGAAAATTCGGAGCAGCGTCGCGTACGAGAGAAAGAACCCGCCCAGCAGCGGTCGCTCTTTCTTGATCAGGCAGACGCCACCCACCATGTAAAACAGCCAGTCCCAGCGAAGATAGGCGCCGCCCGTCCAGTAGAACCGCGACGGGAAATTGGTGCCGAAGACCAGCAGCGCCACGCACAGCGTGCGCCAGCCGAAGGCCCACCAGATCATGGCCATCATCCCCAGGGCGAAGGCGGGATCCAGCAGCAGCAGCAGGACGACCTGCGTGTACGACGCCGGCGCGGTGTTGGCCAGGGTGGTGCCGACGATGTTCCAGACCGGCGTGCCGTTGTACCCGTGATCGGTCTGCGCCTCCTCCCAGCGTTTTATGCCGTGGCGGTTGCGGAAGAAGACCAGGTCGCGTTTGAACTGCTCCCAGCGCTGCGGCGTGAAGTGTTCCTTGCAGCGCTCGGGGTGGGCCAGCACCTCGGCGGTGCCGCCGACGAAGTTGGTGCGCAGGTTCATGATCTTGCGCAGCTCGACCCGGCGGCGCAGCGACGGGTCCTCGGCGTCGGCGACGGCCACGCAGTCATAGAGACGGTCGTACGACAGCTCGTTGAAGTACTTTGAGCCGACGTAATAGTGGTAGGTGTCCCAGATGTGAATGTAGTTGCCGAAGTGGCCTGAGCCGAAGTTCCAGTAGGCGCCGAACGAGAGAAAGCCGATCACCATCAGCAGGCGATCGCGCAGCTTCTTGAAGTCGTCAGGCCGCCCCTTCTTGGCCAGCCACAGCCCCCAGCCCAGCAGCGCGGCGCCGCACATGGCCAGCACCATCTCGAAACGCGCGCTGACCTCGTTCCCCCACCAGGACAACTTCCACCAGGGCGCCGCCGCCACGCGCGCCGGGGGCGCGTCGACGGTGCGCAGCTTGGGCGGGAACGGTGAGGGCGCCTGACAGAAGGCCTGGAACTCGGACAGCGAATAGAAATTGTCGCCCAGGCCCTCGCCGATGCGCAGAAAGCGAACCGGCGTGCTGTTGATGACGGCGGTGCGCGTGCGCAGCCCGTGGTTGGGGACGATGTCGATCTCCGCCAGCTGCTTGAAGCTGTCGGCGCTGCCGGTGGTCGAACCAAAGATCTTGTAGGTGTCGTTGGCATCGGCCTGCACCATGAACGCCGTCAGCGGATACGGCTGACCCAGATCGTAGGTGACCGACCCCGCCCCGGTGTCGAAGACGATGGCCACCGGCGAGTCCCACTGGGCGCCTTCCGGCGCGGCCGCGCCGTCGGTCACCAGTGACAGGTTTCCGTGCACGTCCTGGCGAAAGGTCGGCAGCTTGCGCGCCAGCAGGTTCTCGGTGCCGCATTCGGGGGAAAAATTGGCCTCCTCCGCGCGGGCGGGGGCGGGGGCAAGGGCGATCGCGGCAAGCAGGATCGGACCGAAAAAGACCAGGCGCTGCATCTGTAGCAACATTACCAG
>DATLVT010000457.1:0-4681 GCA_035577105.1 Polyangia bacterium | reverse complement strand
AGCGCGCGCGCCAGCACCGCGCCCAGGCGCGGCGCCCGCGGCAGCGGCGGGACGGCCGCCGCCTGCACCGCCTGCACCGTCGCCGCGTCCGAATCGCGCCCGAACAGCGGAGCGCCCGCCAGCCATTCGTGTAGCACGATGGCCAGCGAGAACAGATCGGACCGACCGTCGATGGCCCGTCCCAGCAGCTGCTCCGGCGATGCATAGGCCAGTTTTCCGCGCACCGTGCCGGTCCGCGTGGCGTCCGAAAAGTGCACGCAGCGCGCCACCCCAAAGTCGATCAGCTTGGCGGAGCCGTCGAACCCCAGCAGAAGATTCTGCGGGCTGACGTCACGGTGGATCACCTCCATCGGCGATGTTCCGTCGGTCAGGGCGTGGGCGTGATGCAGGGCCGACGCGATCTCGGAGCCGACCCAGGCCACCAGGCGGGGATCGACGGCGGCGCCCTGCTCTCTTTCGGCACGCAGGAGGTGAGACAACGACTCGCCGGCGATCAGCTCCATCGCCAGGAACCAGGCGGCGTCCACGCGCCCCACCTCGACCACCCGCGCGATGGCCCGGTGGCGGAGGCGCAGGGAGATCTGGGCCTCGCGGCGAAACAGGGCCACGAATCTGTCGTCGTCGGCCAGGTGAGGCAGGATGCGCTTGACCGCCAGCAGAGATTGCATCCCCGGCAGGTCGCCACAGCGGGCGACGAACACCTCGGCCATCCCGCCCGCACCCAGGCGCCCCAGCAGCTCATAACGGCCCAGCCGCTCCGAGTTCTTTCGCGACAGGACGCGGTCTAGCGCAAGCAGGGTCGGCATGACAAAACCGTGTCGTTCAGTGTAACACAGCCCCCTTGACGGAGACCCGCAGCGACGCCGTCGTGGTCCATTGATCCAGCCAGTTTCGCGGCCAATTTCCCGCGACATTGCCCGGCGGAATCAGGGTACCGGCCGCCCGGCCGGATGCTAGGCTGCCGCGCCATGAAGGGCGGCGGCGAATGACAGCGGCGAATCCGCGGGGGGTGGCGAGGGCGTGGGCGCTGGCAAGGCCGAGAGGCTTCCTGGTCGCCCTGCTGGTGGCCGTGCTGAGCAGCGCATGCCAGCAACCGGAGGGCGAAGTGTCCCGCATCGGCGGCGGCGCCGACGCCCTGGCCGGAACGGTGAGCAATGACGGCGCCGGCGACACCGCCGACGTCGCCGTGCCGACGGACGGCGCGAACGGCGACAGCACCGCGGTTGCGGCCGAGGGCGGGTCATCAAGCAGCGACGGCGGCGATGGTGGCGCTGTCATCGTCGAGGCCGGCGACGTCGCGCCCCTCGACGCGCTGGCCACGGCCGACACGACCGCCGACGTCGATCCGATCGAGATGGTGCCGGTGGGGCCGTGCGGCGCCGGTTCGTCGGTCCTGGCGCCCATGGGCTGGCGAGCCACCGCCTCCCGCTCCAGTCCGGGGGATGTCCCCGAGAAGGTGTTTGACGGCAATCCGGCCAGCCGGTGGAGCACCGGCATCAACGGGGCGCCCGGGCATTCGTTCCGGCTGGATCTGTCGACGTCGCGGACCGTGGACGGAGTCCTGATGGAGACCGGGGGTGGCGCCTTCGCCACGGATTTTCCGCGCGGGTTCTCGGTGGCGCTGTCGACGGACGACGCGAATTACGCACAGGTCGCCACCGGCACGGGAACCGACACCTTGACGGTGGTGCACTTTCCGGCGCGGGCGGCCCGTTACATCAAGATCGCGCTGACGTCAGCCAGTCCGCACTGGTGGGGTATCGCCGAGCTGACCGTCTGCACGCAGTGAGCGGGCGGTCAGTCATTTCGTCGCCGGCGCGCGGCGCGCCCGCCGCATCTCACCGTTGATAGACGCGCACGTAATCCACCAGCATCTGTCGCGGCCAGATGTTCGGGTCGACGCCTTGCGAGCCGCCCCAGTCGCCGCCCACCGCCAGATTCAGGATGAGGTGGAAGTTCTTGTGAAACGGCCAGGCGTCGTCACCGGTGTTGTCGTTCGGCGAGAACAGGTACTCGCGACCGTCCACGAAGAAGTCGACGCCGCCCGGGGACCACTCCACGGCGTAGACGTGGAACCCGGTGGTGACGCCGCCGACCGGGATCGTCGACGTGCGCTGCTGGGGTCTCATGAAGTTGTAGGTCTGCGAGTGAGTGCTGCCGTGAATGGTGTCCGGGTCGAAGCCGACCTCCTCCATGACGTCGATCTCGCCGCAGGCCGGCCAGCCGCGGCTGAAATCGTCGGGCAGCATCCAGAAGGCCGGCCAGGTGCCCCACCCGCCCGGCAGTTGAATGCTGGCTTCGAAGCGACCATAGGTAAAGCTGGCGTGGCCGACGGTGTTCAACCGGGCCGATGAGTATTCGGCGCCTTGAAAGAAGTCGCGCCGCGCTTCAAGGACCAGGTGTCCGTTCTCGACGCGGGCGTTTTCAGGGCGCCCGGTATAGTTCTGCAGCTCGTTGTTCACCCAGCCGGGCCGCTGGATGTCAAAACCCCACTTTGAAAAGTCGATGCCGCCGCCGTCGAACTCGTCGGACCACACCAGCCGCCAGCCCGGCGGCGCCGACGGCGGGGCGGGCGCGCCTATCCCGATGACGAAGCTCTCCCACGCGCCCAGCGCGCCGCCATAGGCGAAGACCGTGCCCCCGCCCCCGTTCTCGGCGGAGACCCAGCCGCCGCTGACGGTCTGCAACCCGACGACGTCGCCGGTCTTGATCGACCCGCCGCCGCTCTGCTTGATCAGGGTGAACGTCTCCCAGGCCTGGGTGTCGTTGCCGCCCGCGCTCAGCGTCGAACCGCCGCCATTCGCCGCCTGCAGGTACTGGCCGTTGCCGGCGCGGATGAACACGCGGTCGCCGCTGTCCAGCGAGCCGCCGTTGATGTCGACCAGCGCAAACGTCTCCCAGGCCTGCGCGTCGATGGCCGTGGCGGTGACGGCGCCGCCGCCGTTGTTGGCGGCGCCCACGAAACGCGGCACCAGCAGCGTTTGCAGGGTGATGGCGGTCTGGGTCAGCGCCGCGCTGGTGCCGGTGCCGTCGCCCGGCAGATCGGCCTGGTTGCAAGCCAGGACGCCCAGCGCCGACACCAGGGCAACCCGCGTGGCACCGAGCATCACCACCCGGCGTTCCCCGCGCCGCGATCGAGGCGAAAGGCGCCGCCGGTGTCGTCGCGAACACCGAGCGGCGAACCGCTGGCCGTGACGTGGTCGACGGTCAAGAAGCCGTTCGCCCCCCAGTTCAGGAAGAAGGTGCCGCTGCCCGGGTTCGAGACGGTGACGTTGCTCAGCGTGACGCCGTTGATGGCGTTTTGTCCCTGGACATGGACGCCGTAAAACGTCGGGCTCTGCACGTCGAGATCGGTGACGACGATGTTCGCGATGCTGCCCTGGTCGGCGTGGATCTTCAGCGCGCCCTGCTCCTGGTTGAAGGCCCAGGCGCCGGCGCGAATCAGCGTGTTGCGGGCGACGCGGGTGGTGCCGGTGAAGGGAAAGGCCCCGAACTGGGCGGCCAGCAGGATGCCCGGGTACTGGACCGTGTCGGCGCAGACGTTGTCCTCGATGCGATTGTCCGCGCCGCCGTACAGGGCAAAGCAGTTGGCCCTCCACGGCAGCTGGACATAGTTGTGGCTGATGACGTTGCCGGCGTCGGTCCCCTTCCCCTGCGACGGATCCGACCAGGCGGCGAAGGAATCGTCGCCGGTGTTGCGGGCGTGATTGTTCTGGATGAGGCAGTTGCTGGTCCCGGCCCACAGGTTCACCCCGTCGCCGAACAGGTCACGGATGCGCGCGTTGCGGATGGTCAAGCCGTTGGTGCCCGGGCCGGTCCAGTAACCGGTCTTGGTGTGCTCGATCCAGATGTGATCCAGCACGACACCCGAGCTGCCGTTGCCGCCGAAGGCCGTGTCGGTGGCGGTGTCGATGCGCTGGGTGGAATCGCCCGACACCGCGAAGTCGAAGTACTGACAGTTGTTCCCCCAGCAGTCGAAGTGCGCGTTGAAGCCGGCGATGGTCGAGTACCACATGCCGGCCCCGCGAATCGTCACGCCGGCCACGCTGATCGACCGGCCGAAGCTGTTGAACGTGCCCGGCGGAATGTACACGCCTCGCCCCTCGCCGCGCGCCCGGTCCACGCAGTTCTGGATGGCGCCCGAATCGTCCGACCCGTCATCGGGCGTGGCGCCACAATCGCCTGACAGCGACAGGTAGCCGCCGGGCTGACCCAGCGGCCCGGGCACCTGCTCCATGTCGACGAGATCGATGTCGTAGTAGGCGGAGACATCGCTGCCGTCCTTGCGCAGCATCACCGTGGCGCCCACCGGGATGTCGCCGACCAGGGCGCGCGCCTCGTCGTAAAAATGGTGCGGGTTGCCGCGCCCGGGATCGTTCTGCCAGGGCTGGTTGAAATCGCCGTCGCCGCCGTACGTCCACGAATAGCGCGACGTCATCGACAGCCGCGTCCGCAGCCCGCCGTTCACGTACACGCCCAGCGTCACCCAGCGGTCGGCTCCCCCGTCGGGGATCGAGTAGCGCACGACGATCGAGTTGCTGGGCGTCCGGTTGACGAACTGCACGGACTGCCCGACGTTCGACAGACGCACCGCCATCCGCCCGGAGGCCTCCGACGCCGACTGGCCCAGGGTCCGGGTCGGCCCCAGCAGGGCGCCGGTGCTGGACATGCTCTCCGCTTC
>DATLVT010000456.1:0-2194 GCA_035577105.1 Polyangia bacterium | reverse complement strand
CCCGGCCATTCCCGCGCCCGTCTGCACGCGGCTGGCGGTCTTGGTGAGCCCTCCCGCTCCTTCCAGGCCCTCCGCGACTTTCGTCACGACGCCCAGCTTCGACATGAGTTTAAGCGCGATGCTACCGGCTACCTTGAACGGTACGTATGCCAGCGCGATGGACGGGACCATGTTTAACGTATTGTAAGCGAAATAATTTAAGTAGCCGACCTCACCCGGCGACGGGATGTGGTTGCCCTTGGCGTCGACGTTGCCGCCGAACATCGAGATCAGGCTGGCCGACATTATCTTTTGTAGCTTCGGGTCCTGGTAGTCCGCGTGGAGACTCTCTTCCAGCGCCGCCCGCTGCCGTTCGATGAACGTGCTGGCTTCCGGATCGGATACCAGTTGCTGCTCGAAAGCCCGAAGGCCGCCCGCGATATCGGCGAGGTTGGCCACGATACCCTTGCCGATGACGCTAAGCGCGTTGGCTGCGATCCCCGCCTCGGGCGGCGGCGCGTCCGCCGCCTGTCCCCAGGAAGCGAGCGGTTTGGAAGTATCCAGATCCTCCAGCCGGGGAGCCTGACGGTCCAGCAACGATGGAACCGGAGCGCGCGTGATACCCGTGGGTCGCGCATACGTAGCATCCCGTATCGTTGGAACGCTTACCGGCGGCGCGTAGCCACCCGGTGCCGGTTGCGGTATCGGCGGTTGCCCCCGGCGGTCCCACGGTGCCTGGGGAGCCGCGATCTCGTGCGGTGCCTGGGGCGTGCTCCACGCCCATGGGTCCTCGGCGGACGGCGCTACTCCGGTAGTAACTTCCTCGTCGTCATACGCCATGGCTTATGCCGCCCTCGACAGACCTTGCATCGGTAACGCACCCATGATCATGCCGGGAGCGGTATCCGTACGCGCACCCGGCTGCGCGCCTGTGGGTGGGCTGGCCGCTGGCGCGGGGGTGAACTGCGGCCTCGGTAACGCGGGCGCGGTAGTCGAAGGAGGTGCGTTACCGGGTGCCTGTAGCGGCGCTGACCCGGCGAGGCCGACGATGCCCTTGACCAGTTCGCCCTGTTCGAGGGTCAGCGTTTTTAGCACCTTGCCGGACTTGTCGACGACGCCGTAACCCTTTGGCTTACCATCCTCACCCCCGAACAGGTCCAGTCTGTAGGCCGGGTTCTTCGATCCCTTCGACACGCCAGCGGCCAGACCGTTGGCCAGACGATACGCATCGACGGAACTCAGGTTGGCCCCGCCCGCCTCGGGGTGCTTGCGTAACTGCCGATATATGTTCGCGGCCACCGGGTATTCTTCCGCCGTGAACTTGCCCCCTTCTGTACCAACCGTCGCCTCGTCAGCCGGATAAAGTTTGTTGGCCTCTTCTTCGAGATGCGTGTTGTGCTCGGCGATGCGTATCCCCCGCTCCTTGTCGTTTCGGGATTTCTCCTCCATCCGGTCTCGCGCCATCTGGTCTCTGTCCGCCTGAAGTTGCCGCGCCGCTTCCATCCTGGCGTTGGCGATGGCTTCCCGCGACTCGGTTTTCATCGCCTCGATCTCGGGCCGCGCCTTGTACCATTCCGTCTGCGCTTTATGCAGGTCGATACCGGCGTTCTCTTTCTGCATCGCTTGCAGGGTTTTCTGAAACGTCGTGGGGTTCTGCAAAGCCACGATCTGAGTTTGCAGTCCCTCATGCGTGACCTGGAACGGTTTGCCGATCACGTTGTCGCCTTTCTCCGTGATACGGTACACCCAGATGTTGCCTGACTTATCGACGCCCGCGCGGGCATAGGCACCATCGGGGAAGAACCCGTTGCCCTTCATGAGATGATTGATCGCGCCCGTGGTATCGCCGCGCAGCAACGCCGCGTCGGCGGCGACCAGATGCGACACCGTGCCCTGGTGCATGGTCTGCGCGACCCACTCCTGGGCCATCGGCACTTTGTCCATATGCCCGCTACGAATAAGCCACGCTTCCATGTCGGCCTGGAGGTTGCGTATCCGGTCGGTCATGCCCAGCCCCTCGGGACCTTGCTCGCCGATCACCGTCAGCGCGCCGTCGGGGCCATCCCGGTGCGCGGCCTGGATGACGTTTTTGACATACTGGTCGCCGCCGCTCTTACCAGCGACGAACATCTCGGTGGAGAGCTTGGCATCGGGAGAGAAAATACTGGCGACGCCGTTGGCGGCGATGGGATTATGACGGGCGTAAGTTTCCCAA
>DATLVT010000455.1:0-2752 GCA_035577105.1 Polyangia bacterium | reverse complement strand
GAGCCGCCGCCGCACCCGGGCCGTGAGGACGGCCCGGGGCGCTGAGGGGCGGCGGGGATCGGCCAACCGCTGGAGATTTGCCATCGGCGGCGTCTCTGTGACACAAAAGATCGCGTGTGGTGGACGCTGGTGTCGCTGGCCCTGACTGTCGGGGGCCCGGACCTGGTCATCCGGTCGTCGTCCAGTTGCCCCAGCGCGCCCGCCGTGGCGGCGGAGATTGCCCCGCTCTTGCCGGCGGGTGTGCACGTGGCGGTCGGAACGTCCGACAGGGTGACTGAAGACGAGACCGATCGTGTCGAGGTCTTCGACCAGCACGGATCTCACTGGGTGCGCCTGACGGCCAGCGACGGACGGGTGAATGACGAGCGCGTGCTGCCAGTGGGCCTCAGCTGCGCGCAGGCCGCGCGAGCGGTGGCGGTCCTGGTGGCGGCCTGGCAGTTCCAGGGGCGCTCCGATCTGCCGCAGGCACCCAGCCCGCCGATAACGCCGCCCCCGGCCCCACCGCCGGTCGCCAGGGCGACCGCCACCACGCCGCCCCCCGAGCGCAAGGCCGCGCCGCCCCCCTCTCCTGTGTCTCCCCCGTCCCCGGTGCCGCCCCCCGCGCCCGCTGCCCAGCCCGAGACCCCGCGTCCCGCTGCGCCACCGCCCGTCGCCGGCGATGTCGCCCAGACGACCGCGCCGACCAAGCCGTCTTCAGCGCGCCGGCTGTCCCTGGGCGCCGGGTTCGCGGTGGGACGCGCGGCCAGCCAGTTCCCGCTGGACGCCATGATGGAGCTGCAGCTCGGCCCGGCGGAAGGTGTCGGCCTGCGGTTGTTCGCCACGCGCTCGTCCCGCTATTCCCTGGCGGTGGCCACGGGGCGAGCCACCTGGACGCGCACCAGCCTGGGCGTGGGCGGCGTCTTCACCGGACGGAGCGGCCCCTGGGGCGGCCAGGGTCACGCCGAGCTGGTGGGGGCCCTGCTGTCGATCGCCGGCGAAGGCTTCGCGGTCAACGAAGACAGCCACCAGTACGCTCTGGGAGGCGCCATCGGCGGACGCGTTACCCGGCAGGCGGGACCGGCCGAACTGTGGCTGGATTTGACGCTGAACGTCTGGCCGGGCCGAAATCAGGTGTATTTGCGCGACGCGGCCGATAGCCTGGATCTCTCGACGTTCGAGGTCTGGTTGGGTCTTGGCGCGGATTTTCTCGTCTGGCCGTGAAATGAAGGCGCCCCTGGGCACACAGGAGGTGCAGTTGGTATCCGCGGTCCTCACGCCCGAAGACGCCGCCCAGGCGGAGGTGGCTTGCCCACCCAAGCTGGCGGAGGTGTATCGCCGGCACGCGGCCGACGTGGGGCGGTGGGCCGCTCGTCTGGGCGGGCCGCGCGTCGACGTGGACGACGTCGTCCAGGAGGTCTTCCTGGTGGTCAACCGACAGCTTCCCCGGTTTCGGGGCGAGGCCAAGCTGACCACCTGGCTGTTTCGCATCACCGATCGCGTGGTGCGCAACCACAGGCGCTGGCGCGCCGTGCGCCGGATCGTCACCCGGCTGACCACCCGGCTGGGCGATCGATTGGCCTCGACCGACGACGACGCTTTCCAGACGTTGCAGCGGAACGCGGAGGTGAAGGCGGCGTACCGGGTGCTGGATCAGCTTCCGGAGAAATACCGGCGCGTCCTGATTCTTTCAGAGCTGGAGGAACTGCCCGCCGAGGAGATCGCCCGGCTGCTGGACGCCCGCATCGAGACGGTGCGGGTCTGGCTGCACCGCGGGCGTCGCATGTTCCTGGAACGCGTGCGCCACGAGGGCGAGCTGGACGAAGGCAGGAATGACGAAGGGAAGCGGACACCATGAAGCCATCGGACGCCGAACAGAAGGCGACGGCCGAGCGGCTGCTGCGCGCGGCGCGCGGCTATGATCCGCCGGTCCACGTGACGTTCGCGGAGATCCAGACCGCGGTGCGCGTGCAGCGCCGTCTGAGCGCCGGGCTGCCGGCGCGGCTGGCGGTGGCGGGCGCGTTCGGCCTGTGTGTGATGCTGGTCATGGGCGGCGTCGCTCTGTCGCGCGGGTGGCTGGGGTGGCGGCCGCGGGCGGCGGCACCGACGGTCATCACCGTTCCGGCGGGGGCCACCACCCGGGTCGAACGCCGGGGTCGTTTCCGCATGGCCCTGCGCGGGCCGGGCGCCATGGAGATAGGCGGTGGCGGCAACGATGAATCGCTGAGCCTGCAAGAAGGAAAGCTGGAGCTGGAAAATCAGGAGCGGACGGTGACGGTGGAAGCGACCGGGCGGCACGTCGAGGTGTCGCCGTCATCGACGGTGACCATCGATCTGCCCAAGCAAGGGACGCTGCAGGTGGGCAGCGTGGCCGGCCAGGAGCCGCGCATCGACGGCGCGCCCACGCCAGCCCGCGCGACCGCGCCGGCAGCCGCGCCAGCGCCTGCACCCGCGCCCGCACCAACCTCGACGGCGGCGGCGCCGGTGGTGCCGGTTGCGCCGGCGGCGCTGCCAAAGGTCACCCCGCGACAACCGGTCAGCGAGCGAACGGTCCACTCGGGCGCGGCCACCGAGGTGACGCAGATGCGTGATGCGCTGGCGCGGCTGAGGACGGAGCGAGATCCGGCCGGAGCGCTGGCGCTGCTCGATGACTATGACCGGCGCTTTCCCGGTGGTCTTTTGCGCGACGAAGCGGCGGCGACCCGCATCGAGGCGCTGCTGGCCGTCGGCCAGTCGACCGAGGCGCTGGAGCGACTGGAGTCCATCCCCACCGCAT
>DATLVT010000454.1:0-6358 GCA_035577105.1 Polyangia bacterium | reverse complement strand
TGACGTCCTACGAGAGCAGACCGGCGAGCAACTTCGGCAGCGCCGTGGCGAACTGGCCCTTGGCCATGACCTGGCGGCAGCCCTTGGCGCGCGCCTGATCCATCACTTCGATCTTCTCGTGGTCGATGAAGCCGACGCTGGGCACGGTCCTGGCTGCTTCGTCGGCGGCCAGGGCGTCCAGGGCGTCCAGCGCCTGGGTCAGGCGCAGATCGATCAGCACCAGCTTGGCCTGACGGGCGGCCGCCACCAGGGCGGCAACGTCGCGCGTCGACTGGACGCTGACGCCGGTGGCCTTGGCTGCCTCGCGCACCTTGGACGAAAACAGCATGTCCTGAATCAAGGTGACGACGTCGGCCATGGGCTCACGATGAGGCTGTCGAAGTTATGGTCCCGAGCACCCGGTCGACTGGCTACCGTTGCTCCCTTCCGGGCCTGGCGGGGTTCGCTGGTGTTCCGTCGCCCGGGACCGCGGATGTTCTGTCACAGAACCTGGGCCAGGTCCATACCATCGTCCACCAGGGCGGCTATTCGGGCAGGAGCTCGATGGCCAGGCAGGGCCACCGGGTGACGGCGGCCGGGGTGCACGACCGCCCCGGATCCTGGCCGATGATGCGGTACGGGTACTCGTGGAAGAATCCGACGAATCCGTCGATGCCGCCGCTGTCGCTGCGCCCCAGGGGATCGACGCCTCCCAGCCGATCGGCGGAGTCGCTGAGGATCATGAATCCCGGCCGACGCAGGACCCGGGCAAATTCAGCGATGGCGCGCCTCATGTTGTACGAATAACAGAGCGTCCCGGCGCAATAGATCAGCGAGAAGCGGCCGGTGGCGAATGACATGTCATGCATGTCGCCGCCCACGATGCCGCCCGCCGGGTCGTCGAACAGATCCAGGCCGATGGTCCTGGGCAGGCCCAGGTGTTTGCGGAAGAAGGCCAGCTCGTCGGCATAGCGGGATCCGACCACCAGCACCTCGTCGTCGGCGGTGAGGCGGCCGCTGCGGCGCAGATCGCACAGCGCGCGCAGCAGCATGTGGTGGTTCTCTTCGTACTCGCCCAGGATGGAGAGGCCCCACGGGTTGGTGTCGCTGGTCTGCTGGCGAAGGCCGCGCTGGCGCATCGAATACTCGCGGTTGATCTCCAGGAACCGGCGCGGGTTGTCCTCGGCCTTGAGGTTGTTCAGCTCGTCCAGGAGATCGCCCAGGGTGGTGCGAATCTGGGGCGGCGCCGTTGACCCGCGATGGGGAACGTAGGGATGCCCGGGGCCCAGCAAGCCGCGCAGCGCCCGCGGCAGCTCGGCGGCGGTCAGGCTGGCGTCACCGGCGGCCAGCACCGACAGCGCGCGCAGGACAGCCTCGCTGCGGGCGCGGTGTTTGTCCACCGGCCCGGCATAGCGGCTGCGCACGATGGCCACGATGTCGTCCAGATGATCGTAGTCGTTGAACCGCGGCACCAGCGCCACGTCGATCACCTGATCCAGAATCTTCTCGACCAGCGCGGCCCGCTCCGACGACGACACGCCCGAGCCCGGGGCGCCGGATGCGCGCTTGCTGGTCACGGTCCGCACGGGCGCGGGCACCTTCGCCAGCGCGTCCTCCACCCTCTGCTCCAGGCTGCCGCTGCCGCTGCCGCCGACCAGCGGCGCGGCGCTGATCAGCTCGATGGCCTGCAGGACGGCGCTGGCCAGGTTGCCGGGCTCCAGCGCCACGGTGGGCGAGGCGGCGGTGGCCAGCAGATGCCGCATGATGACGGCGCGATCGTTGTCGAAGCGCTGATCCAGCGCCGCCTTGGCGGCCTGGGCACGCCTGGCCTCCCAGTCACCGTACTGGTACTTGGTGACGGCGAACGACGGGTGGGAGTACGTGGCCACCAGCTGGGTCACGAACTGTTCGTACGCCGGATCAACGTCGTCGTTCCTGGGCGGCGCTGCCGTCACCGGCACGTGGGCCGCTGACGCCGTGGCGATCGCCGGCGCCGGTGCGGGCGCCGGCGAAGCCGCCGGTGCCGAGGCCAGGGGCGTGGTCAGCCAGGCCGGCTTTGCGGCGCCGCTGATCAGCCCCTGCTGGGCGGCGATCATCGGATCCGTCACCAGCGATCGATAGCGCTGGTGGACGAACGCCGTGGTCTTGACCAGCTCGGCTGACTTGGCGCTGCTGGTGCCTTCACCGTCGTCGCGCCAGGAAATATCGGCGGTCACCCTGGCCACGTGCAGAAAATCGTAAGCCGACGCCAGACGGATGCAGAGGTCCCAGTCTTCCTGGGCGGCGAGCGTTTCGTCGAACGCGCCGACCACGTCCAGGCAGGCCCGTTCGTGCATCACCGACAGGATGGGGATATAGCTGCCGATCATCAGCTCGCCGCGGTCGAATGGCTTGGATCGGGTCAAGAGCGGGCGGACGGTGCGATAGCCGCTGCCGGCTTTCTCTTCCAGCACCCAGGTGGCGTCGCTGTAGGCCACCTTGTGGGTTCCCTGGGCAAGCGCGTCGACCAGGGTCTGCAGATGCTCGGGCCGGAAGCAGTCGTCGTCGTCCAGGTAGGCGATGTAGCGGCCGCGAGCCACGCCGAACGCGCTGTTGCGGGCGGCGGCGCGATCACGGTTGGCGCTGTGGCGAACGTAGGCGATGGACAGCGCCGGCGTGAACGTCTGCACCAGCTCTTCGATGGCCGCGCCGCCGTCGTTGACGATCACCACCTCGAAGTCTCGGAACGTCTGTCGGGTCAGGCTGCCCAGGGCGCGCTGGAGAAACTCCGGGCGGTTGAAGGTCGGGATGATCACCGACACCAGGGGCTGGCCGCTCCGGGCGGCCGACGGCGACGAGGTGGGCGTCGACAGGCGGGGCGGGCGCGGAGCGAAGGGGAACGCCGAGGACGAGGGTTCCAAGCAGCGGCGCAGCTCCTCGGGCGAATTGATGAGCGGGTGCCCGAGCGCGCCCAGCCGCGAGGCACGCCCGGGTTCCTGCGACGACGGCAAGGCGATCACGCCGGTCACCGACTGGCCCAGGGCCACCCAGCCGGCGTCATCCAGCGAATCGTCGACGATGAGGACCTCCAGCGCTGCCTCCGGTCCCAGGGCTCGCGAGAACGCCGATTCGACGGCGCGGGCGGCCTCGTCCAGCGGGATGTCCTGCGTGCGATCGTGGCGCAGGCAGAGGCAGACATCGTTCCCGTCCAGCAGCGCCGGACCAAAGCCCTTGCACAGCGCCTCCAGGTCGGCCGCGCGATCGTAACGGGGCCAGGCCAGGATCCGATGCGTGGCGGCGGTCGCCAGGGACGGCGACGAGGGCGCCGCGATCGCCGAGGGGGCGGACATGGAGAGGCCGTTGTTTGACATCCCCTGACGCAAAGCAAGCGCGAGGCCAGCAGCGACCATCCTGGGTGCGGGAAAATGGCCACCCCGACGGCAGCCGCCGCCGCCCGTGCGTCAGGAAGATGACGATCGTCAGAACTGTGGCGCGTTTTTCAGGCGCGGATGGTTCAGGTGCGGATGGCGAAGGCGACGCCGTAGCCCTGCTCGACGTACTCGTACGAAGACAGGTAGGAATGCTCGGCCACGAACTTGCGCCAGACACCCAGGAGGTAGGTGTGGGCCGGGTGGCTGATGTCGTCGAAGACCAGGACGCCGCCCGGGGTCAGGTGGGGGGCCACATCGCAGAGATCGCGGTAGGCGCCTTCGGCCGAATGGTCGCCGTCGACGGTGATCATGTCGAACTGCAGCTGGGGATGATCGGCGAAGATCTTGGGCAGCAACATGTGGCTGTCGCCGTTGGCGAAGACCACGGAGCCGCGATGCCCGTGCTTGGCCAGCTCGCTCTTGACCAGATCGGGGCCTGGGTTTTCCATGCCGGCATAGTTGGCCTGCCACATGTCGCAAGCCACGACGTCCACCGTTGGGCAGCCGCGCGCCACCGTGCACACCGAACGACCGCGCCGCACGCCGATCTCAAGGTAGCTGCGCGGCTGCAGGGCCTTGCTGGCGGCGTAAAGGACGTTGACGATGTCCAGGTAGTGCCAGTGCTCGCCATAGCGGCGCAGGTTGTCGCGATAGTGGTTGTCGACGTAGCGAACGTAGTCGTCGGTGGCCAGTTCGCGATGAAAGGCCAGGATCTCGGCCCAGGTGGTGGGGGCGGTGGCCACGCGGGCCAGCGTGGTGGCGTTGATGCGAGCGACCCCGTACGGCGGCTGGTTTTCCGGTGATGGCATTACAGACACTCTCCTCTTCCGGCGACGATGGGAATGACACCTGACGACTGGGCGTTGGCGCGCAGCAGGGCGCGATACTGATCGCGGTCGGGCAGCGGCACCCGGGCGCGGTTCTCCTGGATGCGTTGCTGCTCGGCCTCGGTCCTGGCCGATTCCCAGCGGCGCGTCACCGGGTCATACATCTTCACGATGCGCGCCGGGTGGCCGACGACGACGGAAAAAGGCGGCACGTCCTGGGTGACCACGGCGTTGGCGCCCACCACCGAACCGCGCCCCACCGTCAGGTGGCCGGCCACCACCGCCCCCACGGCGATCCAGCAATTTTCTTCGATGATGATGCTGCGATCCAGGGTGGGCGTCTGCTCTGCGTAGGGACGGGTGATGTCCGCGAAACCGTGGTCGGCGTCGACGACGGTTACCCGCGGTCCGAACAGGCAATGGTCACCGATCTCCAGATAGCCGCCGGTCGACACCATCGACTGGCGGCCGATCAAGACCGACCGGCCGATGCGCATGCGCACCTTGTCGTCGCGGACGCAGACGTTCAGCCAGGAGAAGTCGCCGACGCAGCTGCCCGCGCCGATCTCGACGTTGTTCATGCCGATGATCTGCACGCCCGTCCCCATGGTGACGCCGTCGTAGCAAGGAAACGGAAGGCCGATGGCGCTGACGCTGCGATCGACGGCGGCCGTGGCCAGCGCAGCCAGCGAAGAGGCCGGGGGCGGTGACGGCGCGGCGACGGCCACGGCGACGGCCGTGGCAGCGGCGGGCGCCACGACCAGCGCCAGCGGCGGCGGCGGCGGGGCCGCCTGCTGGCGGTCCAGTCGCTTGCGCCCCTGGACGGCGGCGATGGGGATGTCGTAGGCGAGGGCGCGCACGATGGTTCTCACCCCGTCATCGGCGGCCAGCGCGTCGAAGGACATCTTCGACCAGACACCGAAGGCCTCCCTGGTGGGGATGAAGGCGGTCTCCACCTCGCTGCAAACGGCGGCGAAGAACAGGCACAGCTCGGCGGCGGCGATCGTTTCCGCATCGGGCGGCGACGGCTGCTGCATGTGCGCGACGATGCGGGCGAAGTACGACGCCTTGTCGGTCACGGCGTCGACGAACGGCAGGCCGGCGTAATAGGCGTTGCTGTCCATCACCAGCGGCTTGCCCAGTATGGCCGCCTCCACGCCCAGCGTCGACCAGCCGGGCAGGACCAGGCGGCTGCCCGCGATCAAGGGGTACGTGCCGCCCGGTTCGGCGGCGCCCACGATCTGCAGGCGCGGATGGTCTGGCCAGCGGTTGGTCAGCAGACGCTGCAGCCGTGCCGCAGCGCCGGCCAGGTTTTGTCCCGGCTCCTGACGGACGGCCACCCGGGCCTGCGTGCTATCGAGAAGGAAGGCCACGGTCTCGACCAGCCATTCATCGTCGTCGCGAAAGCAGCGGTGCCCAGCGGGTGCGCCGGCGGCGGGCTGCACGCCGGGCAGAATCACCACGTCCGCGACGGCGGCCGGTTGATCGCCGTGCATGCGCGCCTGCAGCCGGGCGCGGGCCATCTGCTGGGCGACCTCGCGACGCACGCCCAGCAACCTGGCGGCATCGGCAAAGGCGCGCGCAACGTCGGTCAGCGCCGACGCCGGCCCGCTCAGTCCCACCAGGAGGTGCCCGGAATGGACGTCGAAGGTGGAGACCCGAACGCCCGCGGCCCGCGCGGCCGCCGCCAGGATCTCGCCGCCGTCGTACAGCCCCTCGGGCACCAGCACGAAATCGAAGGCGTCGTCGGCCAGCAGCGCCGGCGCCAGCTGCGTGAGGTGCATGATCTCGAACGAGCGAAAACGGGGCAGGCAGGCCTCGATGACCCGGTTTTCGAAGGCGAAGGTGGTCGAATCGTCGGGGCCGCAGGTGTCGTTCAACACCAGCGTCACCGACAGGCCTTCGCGCCGCAGAAGGCAGGCCATGGTCAGCGCGAACCAGGGGACCGGTTCACCTGACCACGGCGTCACCACCACCGCGGCCCGGGCCGCCCCCGGCGTGGGGGCCCCCCACCTGGCCATGTCGATGCGCGCGGCGAATTCCGTGAAGGCCATCGCCGAATCGATGAAGGTGGGCGGAGGCGATGACGACGACACAGACGACGACGGCACAGACTGGATCTGGGCGATGTTCATGTTTGCG
>DATLVT010000453.1:0-3930 GCA_035577105.1 Polyangia bacterium | reverse complement strand
TTCGCCCTGATCGTGACCACCTTCTCAATAGCGCCACGGACAAACATCGATGAAAGAGAGGGACAGTGAAGAACAACTCAAGAGCAACCTCGTGGCACGGACAGGAAGTCACCGACGAGTCCGACGGCCAGGCCGAAGCAGCGGCCGACCGGGCGGCGGGCCGAGGACCGGGCCGGCTGCGCGAGACGAACATGTTCGAGGATGACGCCGCTGAAACGGTCGCGATGACTCCGGAGGAGACGCTGGAGAATCTGGAAGAGAAACGCCGGGCCGCGGCCGAGGATCACGAGCGCGACCGCAAGGAGGGTCGTGGCACAGCGCCGAAGAATCTTTGATCGATGAGATACGTAGCGGGGCGCGCCCGCGGCGATCACCCCTTGAGGCGGCGCAAGACCGCGCGCGCCGCCCAGTGACCGCACAGCCCGTGAACGCCCGGTCCTGGCGGCGTGGACGCCGAGCAGAGAAACAGCGCGGGATCCGGCGTGGACCATGGCACCCGGCGCGGCGCCGGGCGAAAGATGAGCTGCCGCAGATCGCACGCCCCGCCCCCGATATCGCCTTGTTCCAGGTTGGCGTCGTGCGCCTCCAGGCCGGCCGGCGCCAGAACGTGGCGGGCGGCGATGCGCGCCTGAAAACCAGGCGCGAACCGTTCGATCTGCTCCTCGATGGGGCGAGTCATGTCGTCGGTCGATCCGGTCGGCAGGTGACAATAGGCCCAGGCGGTGTGGCGGCGGCTCCCAGGCGGCACGCGTCCGTCGTCGAACAGGCTGGGCTGCGCGACCAGCACGAAGGGACGCGACGGGGATGGGCCCCGCCAGGCGGCCGCCATCGCGGCGGCGATCTCCTCGGCCGGACCGCCCACGTGGACCACGCCGGCCTGGCGGCAGGCCTCCGCCGCCCACGGGATGGGGGCCTCCAGCACGTAATCGATCTTGAACGCCGCCGGACCGCGCCGAAAGCGGGCCAGCCGCTGGCGATAGCGTCGGGGCAGGCGGTCGCCCGCCAGCCGCAGCAGCTGGCCGGGACTGACGTCGAGCAGGATCGCCCGCGCCGGCGGCAGCTCGTCCAGCGAACGCACCGGGTGACCGGTCCTGATGACGCCACCGTGACCGCGCAGCACGCCCGCCAGCCCGTCAGCCAACCGCTGCGCACCGCCGCGCACGAAGGGCCAGCCGACCGCGTGCGCGCCGGCGGCCAGCACCATGGCAAACCCGGCCGTGCCCAGGCGATCCAGCGGCTGCATGCCGTGCGCGCCCAGGCCGGCGAACAGCGCCCGCCCTTCGCTGGTGCGCAGCCGGCGCGCCGCCACCCCTTGCGCTGAACCGAGCGCGCGCAACAGACCCAGCAGCGCCCCGGCACCGGGCCGCAACGCCCGCCAGCCTGCGCCGCCCAGCAGCTCGCCCCAGCGCCCCGCCAACCACCCGACCAGCGTGCGATAGGCCCGACCATCGCGGCCCAGGCCCGCCGCCGTTTGCTCCAGCGAGCGGGCAACCACGGCCACCCGCCCACCGTCGAGAGGATGCGCCAGCGCCAGCGGGGGGTGGACCCAGTCAACGCCGTGCCGGGCCAGCGGCAGCGACCGAAAAAACGGCGAGCCCGCCCCCAGCGGATACACCGCCGAACAGACGTCGTGAACAAATCCCGGCAGCGTCAGCGCCGCCGAGCGGACGCCACCCCCGACCTGCTCCGCCGCCTCCAGCAACAGCACGCGCCGGCCGGCGCGCGCCAGGGTGATGGCCGCGGCCAGACCGTTCGGCCCGGCGCCAACCACGACCACGTCAGCGTCGCTCAGCGCGTTTCACCGCCATCTTGCACCGGGTGATCGGTCATGCCTTCACCCATCGAACCTGCTGCTTCAATCGGGACGAGCAAGAGGCGAAGCGGGATTGGCCCAACCGCCTCCGCCGACTTCGCCCGCCTGCAAATGCACTTGAGAAATGTTACCGCCCGATTTGTGGCATCCTGGCGGCCGCCCAACGTCCGGAGGAAACCATGAATCTGATCCGAGGTGTATTCTTGACCGCTGCGATGTCACTGACCGGCGCCACCGCGCAGGCCGCCACTTTCGTTTACGTGTCGAACGCCGAGGACGGCAACATCGGGACATACACGATGCAAGCCGACGGCACCTTGAAACCCGGTGAAAAAGTCGAAGCCGGCGGCAAGCCCGTGATGCCGATGGCCGTCAGTCCCGACAAACATTTCCTGTTCGCCGCGGTCCGGTCGAAACCGTACACCGCTGTCACCTTCGCCATCGACCACAAGACCGGCGCCTTGAAGAAGGTGGCCACCGGCCCGCTGGCGGAGAGCTTCCCGTACATCTCCGTGGACAAGGGCGGACATTTTCTGCTCGGCGCCTCTTACACCGGCAACCTGGTGGCGGTCAGCCCCATCGGGAAGGACGGCAAGGTCGGTGACCCGCTGCAGGTGGTCCCCACGGCACGCAACGCTCACTCGATCATCACCGACAAGAGCGGCCACTTTGCGTTCGCGCCGCACCTGGGGACCGATCAGGTCTTCCAGTTCCGCGTCGATCCAAAGTCCGGAAAGCTGTCCGCGAACACGCCCGCCGTGCTGCAGATGAAGACCGGCAGCGGACCGCGCCACATCATCATGTCGCCCGACAACAAGTTCGCCTACCTGCTCAGCGAGATGGTCGGCACCATCACCACGCTGTCGCTCGATCCCAAGACGGGGCTTCTCACCGAGGTCAGCTCGGCGGCCATCCTCCCCGCCGATTCAAAGCTGGTGCCCGGTTCAGCGCGCCTGCCCGGACCGCCGCCCGCCGGTCAGCCGCCCGTCGATCGATCGAAGGACATCTGGGCGTCGGACCTGCACCTCACCCCCGACGGCAAGTTCCTGTACGCCGCCGAACGCACCAGCAGCACCATCGCCGCGTTCAGTGTCGACTCGTCGACGGGCAAGCTGACCTGGCTGTCGCAGACGCCGACCGAGAAGCAGCCACGCGGCTTCCGCATCGACCCCAAGGGCAAGCACATGGTCGTCACCGGCGAAAAATCCGACACCATCTCCGTCTACTCCATCGACGGCGCCACCGGCGCCCTGAAGCTGATCGACAAATACCCCACGGGCAAGGGCTCGAACTGGGTGGAGATCGTCAGCCTCTAGACCGGGGCAATCAAATCGCGTCGGGGACTGTAAGAGTCACCCCGGTCGTCCGTCAGCAAGGGTGTGGGGCAACAAGACAAGCCCCCGACAAGGAGGCCCTTCATGACCCGACGCGATGCCCAGACCCTGACCGCCACCACGAACAGCTGCGGGACCAACCCTGGCCCCCAGGAGGCGCCCGCCAGGGGCAGCGCCCCCTCGCCCGTCCCATCGGCGAGCGATTGTTGCGACCAGCCCTGCGACTGCAACTGCGATCCGCAGGATTGCCCGCCAGGCTGCCCTTGCTGCTGAGCGCCCGGCGGGCGGCCACCCGGCCTGCCCGCCGGCCTTCGGCCATAATGAAGCCAGCCCCGTGAACGACCCTTCGCCAGCCCCCGGCCCCGGCCCCGGCCCCCGCCCCGCGCCCGCGTCCGATGACTGTGGTCAAGGCGATCTCACCGCCGGCGTGGTCCGCACGTTGATCGCCAACCACCACCGGTTTCTGGCCTTCCTGCAGCGACGGGTGGCAAGTCAGGCCGTCGCCGAGGACCTCCTGCAGGAGGCGTTCGTGCGCGGGATCGATCGCGCCCGCAGCCTGCGCGCCGGCGAATCGGCGGTGGCGTGGTTCTATCGCCTGCTCCGCAACGCCCTCATCGATCACCAGCGGCGCGCCGGCGCCGAGCAGCGGGCTCTGGCCAGCTTTGCACACGAATCGACGACAACCGGTGACGCCCTCGACCCGGAGCTGCGCGCCGCCATCTGCGCCTGCCTGACCGAGCTGGTGGACACGCTCAAGCCCGAGTACGCGGAGGCGCTCCGTCA
>DATLVT010000452.1:0-8690 GCA_035577105.1 Polyangia bacterium | reverse complement strand
TGCGCCTCCGGGCTGCCCAGGCGTTCCTTGGTCTGCCCCTGGAACTGCGGCTCCTGCATGTAGACGGACAGGACGCCGACCAGCCCCTCGCGGATGTCCTCGGCCGTGACCGTTACGCCCTTGGGCGCCAGGTTGGCCGCTTCGATGAAAGAGCGAACCGCCTTGACCACCGCCGCCCGGAACCCCTGCTCGTGCGTGCCCCCCTGTGTGGTGGGAATCGCGTTGACGTAGGAGCGGATGGTCTCCTCGTGCGACTCCGTCCACTGCAGGGCCACCTCCATGCGAAACCCGCTGTCGCCGGTCCTTTCGAAATAGAAGACCTGCGGCACGGTCGGAGCCTTGCCCCGATCGGTGACCACCTTGGTCAGGAAATCGGCGATGCCGCCGGCGTGGGCAAAGACCTCGCTGGTCCCGGCCGCCTCGTCGCGGAAGGTGATCTTGAGGCCCTTGTGCAGGAACGCCTTGGTGTCCAGGCGAAAGCGGATGGTCTCCGACGAGAACGACTCCTTGCCGAAGATCTGCGGGTCGGGACGGAACATGATGGTGGTGCCGCTGCCGCGCGCCGCTCCCAGCTTTCGCAGCTTGCTGACCGCCTTGCCGCGCTCGTAACGCTGCTCCCACTCCGCGCCGTCGCGCTTGATGGTGGCCACCAGCTGCTCCGACAGGGCGTTGACCACCGACGAGCCCACGCCGTGCAGGCCGCCCGAAAATTGATACTGCGCCGACGAGAACTTGCCGCCAGCGTGCAGCGTGGTCAGCACCAGCTCCAGCGCCGACTTCTTGAATTCCTTCTTCACGTCGACAGGGATGCCGCGCCCGTCGTCGGTGACCGTCACCGACTGGTGGTCCTTGTGCAACGTCACCTGGATATGAGAAGCGAACCCGTTGATCACCTCGTCGACGGAGTTGTCGACGATCTCCCACAGCAGGTGATGATAGCCCTTGGTGTCGGTGCCGCCGATGTACATCCCCGGGCGGCGACGCACCGGTTCCAGGCCCTCGAGGACCGTGATGTGCTCTGACGTATAGGACGCGCTGGCCATTGGCTCCGATCTAGTTCAGCAGCACCGGCGGCGGCGCGACCGGTTCGGGCGCGCTGGCGCGAACGACCACCGCCTTGCGCGCCAGTTGATGTCCGCGCCCGGCCCGTCCGGTGACGGCGTATCGGCCGGGACCGACGGGGATCTTCTTGTCGTTGTCCAGCTCGGCGATGAGGACGTCCTTGTCCTTGGGCCGCCCGATGCCAAACCCGATCACGCCGTCGTCTTCGGCCACCTTGATGACGGTGACGCCGCGGCCCGGATTGGCCAGCTCGGGCAGTTCGTCGGCGGCGCACAGCAGGGCGCGGGCCTGGGTCGTCACCACGCAGACCACGTCGCCCTTGGCCCGGGCCAGCGCCACGCCCACGATCTCGTCGCCTTCGGCCAGGCGGGCGAACTTGCGGCCGGCGCGCGTCGAAAGCTCGCGGTGAGGGTCGAGGTTGAACCGCATGCCGAACCCCCGTCGGGTCACCGCCGCGCACAGCGTGCCGGCGGGAACGGCAGCGGTGCTCATCAGCTGCGCCCCCACCACCCGCTCGCCGTCGCGAAAGTTGAACAGCTTCTGGATGGGCTCGCCATAGCCGGTCGACGCCGGCACGTCATTGATGCGCATGACGTAGCAGCTGCCCAGGTTGGAGAAGATGGCGATGGCCTCCTTCGTCGAGCCGCGCGTCGCCGCCAGCACCGCGTCGCCTTCGCGCAGGCGGGTCGCCGAGATGTCCTTGATCTCCCGCGACCGTTTCAGCCAGCCGTCGCGGGACAGGATCACCGTGGCGTCCTCATCGACGATGAAGGCCTCGGCGTCGAACTCGACGTCCTCGCCGCTGGGACCGCCGATGCGGCTGCGGCGTTTGTCCTTGAACTTGTCGGACAGCGCCGACAGCTCGCCCCGGATGACCTTCCACAGCTTGCGCTTGTCGCCCAGGATCGTCTTGATCTCCTTGGCAGCGGCGCGCTTGTCGCGCAGCTCGTCGATGATGGCCTGGATCTCCAGCCGCGCCAGCTTGTACAGCTTGAGCTCGAGAATGGCGTCGGTCTGGACATCGTCGATGCCGAACCGCTTCATCAGCTTGCCGGCCGCGTCGGCCTTGCCCTCCGACTTGCGGATGATGCGGATCGCCTCGTCCAGCAGGTCGAAGATGATCTGGAAGCCTTCAAGGATGTGAATGCGGCGCTCCAGCTCGGCCAGCTCGAACTCGAAGCGGCGGGTGACCACGTCCTGCCGGAAGGAGAGAAACTCGCGCAGGATGGCCTTGAGATCCATGCGCATCGGCTTGGCGATCTCCCGGTTCTCCGTCGGCACCAGGCAGGTAAAGTTGCAGTGGAACGACAGCTCCAGCGGCGTGTGCTTGAACAGGTACGACATCACCAGGGCCGGATCGGCGCCGCTCTTCATCTCCAGCACGATGCGCACATCGGCCGTCGATTCGTCGCGCACGTCGACCAGGATGGGCAGCTTCTTGTTGATGATCACGTCGGCGATTCGCTCCACCACCGTGGACTTGTCGATGCCGAAGGGGATCGAGGTGACGATGATGCGATCGCCGCCCTTGTGCGCGGACTCGGTCTTCCACTCGCCGCGCAGGCGGACGCCGCCCTGCCCGGTCTCGTAGATTTCGCGCAGCTCTTTCTTCGAATTGGTGATGAGGCCGCCGGTCGGAAAGTCGGGCCCCTTGATGTACTTCAGCAGATCCTTGGTCTCCAGATCCTTGTCGTCGATGAGGGCGATGGCCGCCTGGCAGACCTCCTCCAGGTTGTGCGGCGGGATGTTGGTGGCCATGCCGACGGCGATCCCGGTGCAGCCGTTGACCAGAAGCTGCGGCAGCTTGGCCGGCAGCACGATCGGCTCCTCGGTGGTGCCGTCATAGTTGGGACGAAAATCGACCGTCCCCTGCTTGATCTCCGACAGCAGCTCCATGGCCAGCGGGGCCAGTCGCGCCTCCGTGTACCGGTAGGCCGCCGCGCCGTCGCCGTCCAGCGAGCCGAAGTTGCCGTGCCCTTCGACCAGCAGGTACCGCAGTGAAAAATCCTGGGCCATCCGTACCATCGCCTCGTACGACGAGGCGTCGCCGTGCGGGTGAAACTTGCCCAGCACCTCACCGACGATGGTCGCGCACTTGCGGAAGCGCGAATCGGGGTACAGGTGCAGGTTGGCGTACATCGCGTACAGGATCCGCCGCTGCACCGGCTTCAGCCCATCGCGCACGTCGGGCAGCGCCCGCGCCGTGATGACGCTGACCGCGTAGTTCAGATACCGCCGCTGCGCCTCATCAGCCAGCGAAGCATCGACCGGCACCGTCGGGCCACCACCATTGCCATCGCCACCCTTGGCGCCGCCCTTCTTGCCGCGCCCACCCCCACCGCCGCCCGCACCATCCGCACCGGTACCTTTCTCACTGCTCACCGGAAGATCGAGTTGTCGCTGCGCCATGGATTACGGTCATCGCAAGCTAAAGGACACATACCCGAAATGCAAGAAGCCGGTCCCCTCCGGCTCGCATCGCAGGCGGGCTCTGCCCGCCGGAGACAGCATGTGCCGAGCAAGATCCGCCCCCGGCTCTCGTCGCGTCGGGGAGAGCCCGCGAGAGGGGCCAGCAGGCCCCTTTCGCGCTAGCTTTGAAGCTTTTTGCGCTTCCAGCCGCGGGGCGGGCGCTTCTCTTCGGCGTTCGAGTTCGGCGGGGAATAGTCGACCCAGCGGTAGCTGGGGGCCGGGCGGACGTCGATGTGAACGAAGCCGCTGCGCGGGTAGATGCCGATGCCCATGCCGCCGGTGTCCAGCGTCTCGGCGAAGGCGCGCAACTTCTTGGGGCTGACGCCCTTGATGCGGATGTCGCTGGCGGTGCCCTTGAAATGGTTGCTGGTCTGCTTGCGCTGGTTGCGGTAGCCCGACACGATCTCCAGCGGCCGCTGGCCGAAGTGATCGTACACGTGCGACAGCAAGGTCACCAGGCGTGGATCGATCGGCTTCTCCGAATCAGTGCGGCGACAGCGCAGGATGTGATCCACCTGGTGCAGCGCCTCGATGTTGTAGGACCCATCCTCGTTGAGGATGTCAACGTCGGCTTCTTCCTTCAGGCCTTGCGTCATCACCACCAGGTGCCCGGACGGCATGGGCAGTGGGTCCTGCCGCAGCTTCTCGTCCGGGACCACCCGGCCCGAGAAACGGGCGGAGTGTTTTGACCGTCGCTGCCGCCGCCCCGGGCGCGGGGCCGCCGCCTCGGGCGCGCCGTCGCCGGCCTCCTCGGCGTGGTCAATTCGTGAATCCTCAGGCGCCGCGAAAACAGCGGGGGAGGCCACCGCCGAAAACACGAACGCCGCTCCGAAGAAAACCAACCGAAGCATGAGCGTCAAGGTTGCGATGAAACCGCTGGGGGGGTCAACAAAAAAGTCCTTCGACCTTTGACAAACTTTTTCAATGATGTCGCAGGCTTCTTACTTTACCGCTTTCCGCCATTTTGTTGAGGCGTTCGTCCTCAATCAGTTCTGCGCGGGGCGTCCACTTGGCTCGGCACGTGCAGAAGGTCGATTCCCAGCCGTTCGGCGACCTTGAAGATGCGTTCATCGCGATAGAACTCGCCATAGACGATGCGACGCACGCCGGCGTTGGCGATCTGCTTGAAGCAGTTCCAGCAGGGGCTGGCCGTCACGTAAACGGTGCCGCCGTCGATCATCACGCCGTTCTTGGCCGCCTGGATCAGGGCGTTCGCTTCGGCATGAATGGTGGCCACGCAGTGGTCGTTCTCCATCATGTGCCCTTCCTCCGAGCAGTGGGGCATGCCGCGAATCGACCCGTTGTACCCGGTCGACAGGATGGTGCGATCGCGGACGATCACCGCGCCGACGAACTTGCGCGGACACGTGGAGCGCGAGGCGACCACCTGCGCGATGTTCATGAAGTACTGATCCCACGACACGCGCTGATCCATGGCGTCTCTCTTTACCAGATAAGCGGGACAAGGAGGACGCGTTTGGTAGTATCCGCGCCAGCCGTGGACTGGAAAGCAACCCTCAATCTGCCCAAGACGTCGTTTCAGATGCGCGCCGAGCTGGCCAAGCGCGAACCGCAGTGGCTCAAGCGCTGGGAAGACGAGCGGCAATATCAGCGCATCCTGGCCGAGCGGCGCCGCGACGACGCGCCACCGTTCATCCTGCACGATGGTCCCCCCTACCCCACCGGCGCCATTCACTACGGCACGGCGCTGAACAAGGTCCTCAAGGACATCATCGTGCGGTCGCAGCTGATCATGGGGCGGCGGGCCGAGTTTCGCCCCGGGTGGGACTGCCACGGGCTGCCCATCGAACAGCAGGTGGAAAAAGAGCTGGGCGCCAAGAAGAAGGAGCTGTCGGCCGCGCAGTTCCGCACGCTGTGCGAGCAGCACGCCCGGAAATTCGTCGACGTGATGCGGACCGAGTTCAAGCGCCTCGGCTGCGTCGGCCACTGGGACGATCCTTACCTGACGCTGTCCAAGGATTACGAAGCGACCATCGTGCGCCAGCTGGGCGAGTTCGCCCGGCAGAACCTGATCTACCGCGACAAGAAGCCGGTGCACTGGTGCCTCATCCACCGCACGGCGCTGGCCGAGGCCGAGGTGGAATACGAAGACCACGCCTCGCCGTCGATCTACGTCCGCTTCCCGGTGCTGGGCGATCTGGGCAAGGCCGATCCGCGCCTCAAGGATCAGAAAGCCGCCTTCGTCATCTGGACCACCACGCCCTGGACGCTGCCGGCCAACCTGGCCATCGTCGGCAACCCCGAGCTGGATTACGTGGCCATCCCGGTCGACCGCGACGGCGGCCGCGAGTACCTGGTCGTGGCGGCCGGCCTGGCCGACAGCTTCCTCGCCGCCTGCGGCATCACCGCGCCCAGCGAGACCTGGATCCGGCTGTCGCGCGAAGGGTTCCGCGCCCTGGAAGAGACGCGTTACACGCCGGTCTTTCCGTCGCCGACCGTCGCCGACGCCGACTTCCGCCTTTATTTTGCCCGCCACGCCACGCTGGAGGCCGGCACCGGCCTGGTGCACACGGCGCCCGGCCACGGCGCCGACGACTATGTGGTCGGCCGCCAGGTGGGCCTGCGCATCTACGCGCCGGTCGACGAGAGCGGGCGATTCACACCCGAGGCCGGCGAGTGGGCCGGCCTACCGGTCTTCGACGCCAACCCCAAGATCGTCGCCACGCTGGCGGCGCGGGGCCTGTTGCTGAACCGCCCCGGCGAAAGCCTGCGCCACTCCTATCCCCACTGCTGGCGCTGCAAGAACCCCATCATCTTCCGAGCCACCGAACAGTGGTTCGCCCGCCTGGGCGAGGCCGACGACGCCACGTCGCTGCGCAGCCGGGCCCTGCGCGAGATCGGCCGGACGCAGTGGATCCCCGCCTGGGGCGAAAACCGCATCCGCGGCATGATCGAAGCGCGCCCCGACTGGTGCCTGTCGCGGCAACGGGTCTGGGGCGTGCCCATCCCCGCTTTTCGTTGCGCCGGACCCGACTGCCGGAATGATCTGCTGGACGCGGCCGTTATGGACCACGTGGCCGACATTTTCGCCGCCGAAGGCTCCAACGCCTGGTTCGCCCGGCCGGCCGCCGAGCTGTTGCCGCCGGGGACCTCCTGCGCCCGCTGCGGCGGCGCCACGTTCGACAAGCAGCACGACATCGTCGACGTCTGGTTTGAATCCGGGGTCTCCTGGGCGGCGGTGTGCGAGGGCAAGCTGGTGCCCAAGGGCGAGAGGGTCGATCTTTATCTGGAGGGCTCTGACCAGCACCGCGGCTGGTTCCATTCGTCGCTGCTGACGGGTGTGGCCACGCGCGATCAGGCGCCGTACAAGGCGGTCCTCACCCATGGCTGGGTCCTGGACGAACGCGGCAAGGTCTATTCGAAAAGCGACATCGCCAAGGCCCGGGCCAGCGGCGCCAAGATCGACTACATCGATCCCGGCGTCTGGATGGAGAAGAACGGCGCCGAGCTGCTGCGCCTGTGGACGGCGGCCTCCGACTATCAGGGGGACATCGTCTTTTCGCAGACGATCCTCAACCAGCTGGGCGAATCGTACCGAAAGATCCGCAACACCTGCCGCTACCTGCTGTCGAACCTGTTCGACTTTGTCCCGGCGCGCGACCGGCTGGAGGATCAATACCTGCGCGAGCTGGATCTGCTGGCGCTGGGTGTGCTGCGCGAGCGCGACCACCAGGTCTTCGAGGCCTACCGACGCTTCGGCTTTCACGAGGTGGTCCGGCTGCTCACCGATTACGTCATCACCGTCTCGGCGGAGTATCTGGATCCGGTCAAGGACGCGCTTTATTGCGAGTCTCCCTCGTCGAAACCCCGGCGCAGCGTCCAGACCGCCCTTTATGAGATGGTGCGGACGCTGGGGCGCTGGATGGCGCCCATCCTCTGCTTCACGGCCCAGGACGTGGCCGACGAGCTGGGGCAGATCACCGGTCAGCCCTTCGACGTGCACGGCGAGGTGCGGGGTGAGGTGTTCCTGCCCGGTCGCGAGATGAAGAACCCCAACCGGCGCTGGCTGGAAGAGATCCGCCCCCGCCGCGAGGCGATCCTGCAGCGACTGGAGCCATTCCGCGCCGCCGGCCACAAGTCGCTGGAGGCGCGCGTCCGGGTGCGCCCCGCCGCCGCCGACCGCCCGCACTGGCTGTGGAACCGCGAACACCTCACCGAACTGGCGGTGGTCTCCGTCGTCGAGATCGACGCCGCCGATGCCGCCGGCGAAACCGAGATCGTCATCGACGAGGCGCCCGGCCCCGAATGCCCGCGCTGCTGGCGCCGCACCGGCCACGCCTCCGGTTCCCCGGCCGATCCCGACCTGTGTGATCGCTGCGCCGCCGTGGTCGCCGCCGGAGCGGCCGCCACGACGACAACGCCGGCCCCTTCCCCCGGGAGCGCTTCATGACCACCACCGCCAGTCCCACCGTCGAAAAGAGCACGTCCCGCAAGTACCTGTGGTTTGGAATCTGCGCCGCGGTCAGCATCGCCGCCGATCAATGGACCAAGGTGCTGGCCCGCGAGACCCTGAAGCCCCTCGGTCCCTATCACCCCAAGGTGGTGATCGACGGTTTTTTCAACCTGCGCTATTCGGAGAACAGCGGCGTCGCCTTCGGGATGCTGCAACAGATGGCGGGCGGGCGGCTCTTGTTGACGCTGATGGCGGTGGGGGCGTTTCTGCTGGTGCTGGCCTACCTGCGCAAGACAGAGAACGCGGCCACCCGCCTGCACGTGGCGCTGGGGCTGGTGGGCGGCGGCGCGGTTGGAAACCTCATCGACCGGGCGCTCTACGGACGCGTCACGGACTTCATCGTGTGGCATTACAAGCAGCACGAGTGGCCGGCCTTCAACATCGCTGATGCGGCGCTGTGCATCGGCGTCGGGCTGATGGTGCTGGACATGGTCCACACCAAGCCGGACGCGACGCCCTCGCCCTGAGGCGAACCATCGGCCAGGCTTCAATGCGGAAATCATGAAGCCGGTTCTCTTCTCGATGCGGATCGGCGAACGCGTGGTGGGCGTTCACACCTACGGCGTGCTGATCGCCATCGGGTTCGCCGCCGGCATCGCCGTGGCCTGGCGGCAGGCGCGGCGCCAGGGGCTGGACGGCGGCCGCATTCTGGATCTCTCGTTCTGGATCTTGATCGCCGGGTTGC
>DATLVT010000451.1:0-4150 GCA_035577105.1 Polyangia bacterium | reverse complement strand
CAGCCGCGAGGCGCAGCCGAGCGTGGAGCCTGGCGACGAGTGGGCCCTCCAGACCGCGAAGTCGACCGGCAAGAAGCGCATCATGATCCTCGGCGGCGGCCCCAACCGCATCGGCCAGGGGATCGAGTTCGACTACTGCTGTGTCCACGCCGTGCAGGCCCTGCGCGAGGACGGCTACGAGACCATCATGATCAACTGCAACCCCGAGACGGTGTCGACCGATTACGACACCGCCGATCGGCTGTACTTCGAGCCACTCACGCGCGAAGACGTCCTGGAGATCCTGGACGCCGAGAAGCCGGAAGGGGTCATCGTGCAGTTCGGCGGGCAGACGCCGCTGCGTCTGGCGGTCCCGCTGATGAACGCCGGCATCAAGCTGCTGGGTACCAGCGCCGACGCCATCGACCGCGCCGAGGATCGCCAGCGCTTTGGCGAGCTGTTGCGCAAGCTGGATCTACGGGCGCCGACCTGGGGCACCGCCAAGGGGCTAGCCGAGGCCCGCGAGATCGCCGACCGCATCGGCTATCCGGTGATGGTGCGGCCGTCGTACGTCCTGGGCGGGCGGGCCATGGAGATCGTCCACGATCGCTCGGGCCTGGCCGAGTTCGTGCTGACCGCCATGGAGGCCTCGCGCCGGGAGAGCCTGGCGGCGCAGGCCGGCGACGAGGATGCCCCCATCTTGATCGATCAGTTCTTGCCCGACGCCATCGAGGTCGACGTCGATGTCGTCGCCGACGGGACCGACGTGGTCATCGGCGGCGTCATGGAGCACATCGAAGAGGCCGGCGTGCACTCGGGCGATTCGGCCTGCAGCTTGCCGCCCTTCTCGCTGCCGCCGGAGACCATCGAGGCGATCAAGACGCAGGCCAAGGCGCTGGCGCGCGAGCTGGGCGTGCGCGGCCTGATGAACGTGCAGTTCGCCGTGCCGCGCGACGGACGCGGCATCTTCATCCTGGAGGTGAACCCGCGCGCCTCGCGCACGGTGCCGTTCGTGTCCAAGGTGACGGGTGTGCCGCTGGCCAAGGTGGCGGCGCGCATCGCCGTCGGCAAGACGCTGAAGCAGATGGGCATCCACGAGGTCAATCCCAGGCATGTCGCCGTCAAGGAGGCGGTCTTCCCCTTCGCCAAGTTCGCCGGCGTCGACACCATCCTGGGCCCCGAGATGCGGTCCACCGGCGAGGTGATGGGGATCGATCGCAGCTTCGCCGCCGCCTTTGGCAAGAGCCAGATCGGCGCCGGGACGAAACTTCCCAGCAGCGGGCGGGTCTTCCTGTCGGTGCAGGACAGCGACAAGGCGGGCGCGGTGGCGGTGGTCAAGGGGCTCAAGGACCTGGGCTTTGACGTGGTGGCCACCAGCGGCACGCACGCCTACCTGGCCTCGGTGGGCGTCGAGGTGGAACGCGTGAACAAGGTGCGCGAGGGGCGCCCCCACTGCGTCGACCGCATGCTGGACGGTGACATCCAGATCGTCGTCAACACCACGGCCGGCGCCGTGGCCATCAAGGATTCCTTCCCCATCCGCCGCACCGCCCTGGTGCGCGGGATTCCGTACTACACGACGCTGTCCGCGGCGCGCGCCATGGTGGGCGCCCTGGCCGAGCTGCGCTCGGGACGGATGGGCGTCCGTTCACTGCAGGAGTACCAGGCCGATGGCTAAATACCCGATGACGCCGCGGGGGCAGCAGTCCCTGCGCGAGGAGCTGAAACGCCTGCGCGAGGTCGAGCGCCCCAAGAACGTCCAGGACATCGAGGAGGCGCGCGCCCACGGCGACCTGCGCGAGAACGCCGAGTTTCACGCCGCCAAGGAAAAGCAGTCCTTCATCGAGGGACGGTCGCGCGAGATCGATTCAATCCTGGCCCAGGCCGAGGTCATCGATCCATCCAAGCTGTCGGGCGAGCGCGTGGTCTTCGGGGCCACGGTCAAGCTGATCGACACCGACAGCGGCGACGAGACGACCTACACGATCGTCGGCGACTTCGAGGCCGACATCAAGCTGGGGCGCATCGCCATCTCGGCGCCGCTGGCCCGCGCCATCATCGGCCGCGACGTGGGAGACACCGTCACCATCCGGACCGGCAAGGGAACGCGCGAGTACCAGGTCGGCGCGGTTCACTTCGAAGCGCAGAACGATTAGCCGCCGGTTTCGACCGTGCCGGCGTCGGGGGCGCTGTCGAGCGGGACGTCTTCGGCGGTTTCGGCCGCGGCGTCCGGGGTCCCGGGCGCGGCTTCGGCGGCGGTCTCAGCCGGCAGATCGGAGGCGGCGTCGGTGACAATGTCGGTAGCAAGATCGGTGGCGAGGTCGGACGAGGCAACCTCGGCGGCCGAATCAGCGGGGGTGCCGCTGTCGGTATTGCTGACGCTGTTGGGGAGGATGCAGATCCCGCCGGAAGAATCAGGGGACTTTTGCCCGCACAGCAACCCTTCCTGGCAGTCGCGGTCGACCTCGCAACGCTCGCCGGCGCCCTGGTTGCAACCTGAGGAACCGAGGGCGGCGGCAAGGGCCAGGGCCAAGGCGACGACGGCCAGAAGGCTTGAAAGTCTATCCATGAGAGACGGTTGGGTTAACACGTGAGTTGAGATTCGTAAAGCGATGCTCCTGGTTGCCCGCAAATTGCGCTAGCGTGCGGTCCACCATGGGCCCCTCCCCTGCCGCGCGGCGAAGAACGCGCCTCCTCCTTCCGTTTGTCGCCTTCTTTTTCGCTCTGCCCACCGCGCCCCCCCAGGCGGCGAGCAAGAAAAACGCCGCCGAGAAAGAGGCGCAGGCCTTTCTGGACGCGGTGACGCCCTTGCTGTTGCCGGCCGCCACCACCTTCTCGCAGGTCGACTGGACCGCGGCCACCGACGCCACGCCGGAGCACGTCGCCGAGCGGACCGGCGCCGGCCGCATCACCGCCACGCTGACCGGGTCCAGGCTGATCATCGATCGAAGCAAGGAGCTTCTGTCCCGGTCCAAGGAGCTGGACGAGCTGACGGTGCGCCAGCTGCGGCGGCTGCAGCTGGGCGCCGCGGAAAACCCCGCCACCATCCCCGACGTGGTGGCCAGGCGGGTGGCGGCGGAATCGAAGCAGGCCGGCCTGCTGGACAGCTATACGTTCTGCCTGCAGCCCGCGCCCGGCGGACGCTGCGCCCGCCCCACCACGGCGAACGAGATTGACAATGTTCTGCGCCGGTCCCGCAATCTGCCCGAGCGACAGAAGGTGTGGAGCGTGTCCAAGGAGATCGGCCGCGCCCTGAAACCCGGCCTGGTCGAGCTGCAGACGCTGCGCAATCAGGTGGCGCGCGAGATGGGTTACCGATCGTACTTTGCCCTGCAGGTCGCCGATTACGACATGTCCGTCGACGAGCTGATGGCGCTGCTGGACGAATCGCTGGAGACCACACGGCCGCTGTTCGACGGGCTGCACTGCTTCGCCAGGAACAGCCTGGCCACGCGGTTCAAGCGCCCGGTGCCAAAGCTGATCCCGGCCCACTGGCTGGGCGACCGGTGGGCCCAGACCTGGCCTGGCCTGGTCGAGGAGGTGAACCTGGATGCGCTGTTCAAGGGCGCCGCGCCCGAGACCATCGTCAAGAGCGCGGAGAGCTTTTACGTCTCGATGGGATTTCCCAGGCTGCCGGCCACGTTCTGGACCGCGTCGGACCTTTATCCCGTGCCGCGAACCTCGACGCGCAAGAAGAACGCCCACGCCTCCGCCTGGCACATCGATCACGCCCTGGACCTCCGCTCGCTGATGAGCGTCGAGCCGAACGCCCAGTGGTTCGAGACCGCCCACCACGAGCTGGGCCACATCTACTATTTCCTGTCGTACAGCACGCCCGACGTTCCCCCCCTGCTGCGCGAAGGCGCGAACCGCGCCTTTCACGAAGCGATCGGCGAGCTGGGCTCGCTGGCCAGCCAGCAGACGCCGTACCTGATCAAGGTCGGCGTGCTGCCCGAGGGCAAGGAGCCCGACCCCACGCGCTGGCTGCTGCAGTCAGGCCTGGAGTCGATCGTCCTTCTGCACTGGGCGGCCGGCACCATGAGCCACTTTGAACGCGAGCTGTACGAAGGCGACCTGCCGCCCGCCGACTGGCAAAAGCACTGGTGGGACGCCGTCGCCCAGTATCAAGGCGTCGCCCCGCCCGCCCCCCGCCCCGACGAGGCGTGCGACG
>DATLVT010000450.1:0-2714 GCA_035577105.1 Polyangia bacterium | reverse complement strand
CTGATGCCGACGCGCGCGGTCTCGGGCGCCATGTACTCGGGCGTCCCGAAGACCACGCCACGCTGGGTGACGCGCCCGTCGGCCACGTCGGGGTCGTGAACCTTGGCCACGCCGAAGTCGAGGATCTTCACGAAGTCGAAGGTCTTCTCGCGCTCGGTGACGGTGTGCGGGCCGCTGTCGTCGATGAACTGGCGCACCAGCTCGCGGCGTCCTTCCCGGGCCAGCAGCATGACGTTTTCGGGTTTCAGGTCGCGATGAACGATCCCCTTGGCGTGCGCCGCGCCGACCGCGCCGGTCAGCTGGTTCATGATGGTGATAGCCCGCAGCAGATCCAGGTGGCGCTCGCGGTGGAGCAGGGCGTCCAGCGCCTCGCCGTGCAGGAACTCCATGACGAAGAAGACGGTGCCGTCGGTGGATTTCCCGAAGTCGGTGACGTCGACGATGTTGGGGTGGGCGATCAGGCTGGCGGCGCGCGCCTCGCGCAGAAATCTTTTGATCGATTCTTCGCGGCCGCCGTAACCCTCGTGCAGGATCTTAACCGCGACTTCTCGACCGATGTAGACGTGCTCGCCGCGGTAGACCACACCCATTCCGCCGCGACCCACCAGCTCGTGAAGCTTGTACTTCCCGATGGTGGTTCCGGCGCGGGCATCTACAGGGGCGGGTCGACCAGCTTGCATGGCGAAAGGCGGGGGACAGGGAATTTTTGTGACCCCACCTGGCTGTTTTGACTTTACTACAGCTCACTCGGGCTCCCGGCCTTTCTTTTGGGCGAACTGTGGGCTTCCGTAGGTGCGGTCGCACACTGTAGAGTCTTCGCCCCATGCGAGCCGACGGCCGAGCCCCCGACCAACTGCGCCCCGTCACCATCACCCCGGACTTCAACCGTTACGCCGAGGGTTCGGTGCTGATCGCCTTCGGCGAGACGCGGGTCATCTGCACCGCCAGCGTCGAGGAGAAGGTGCCCAATTTCCTGGAGGGACAAGGCAAGGGCTGGGTCACCGCCGAGTACGCCATGTTGCCGCGATCCACGCACACCCGGTCGGGACGCAACCCCGGCGGGCGTGGTCAGGAGATTCAACGCCTGATCGGAAGGGCGCTGCGCGCCGCCGTCGACACCCGCGCCTTGGGGCCGCGGCAGATCACCGTCGACTGCGACGTCATCCAGGCGGACGGCGGCACGCGCACGGCCGCCATCACCGGCGGCTGGGTGGCGCTGGCGCTGGCGGCGCGGCGGCTGCGCACCGCTGGCAAGATCAACAAGGACCCGATGCGGTTGGCGGTGGCGGCCATCTCGGCCGGCATCGTGGACGGCGAGGCGCGGTTGGATCTTCCGTACGTGGAAGATTCGGCGGCGCAGGTCGACTGCAATTTCGTCATGACCGACAACGATCGCTTTGTGGAGATCCAGGGAACAGCGGAGAAGGATTCGTTCAGCGCCGAGGACTATGCGCAGCTGGTGGCTCTGGCGTCGAAGGGCATGAAGGCGCTGTTCGCCGCCCAGCGCGACGCGCTGACGCGGGCCCGGCCCTGACGGTCGGCCTGCCTGGGCAGCCGGGAGAGAACGTGAAGGTCGTGGTCGCCACTCGCAACCGCGGGAAGCTGGTCGAGATCGCGCGGCTGCTGGGTGGTTCGTCGCTATCGCCGTCGTCGTTGCCGTCGTTCGAGCTGGTAACCATCGATGAGCTGGCGCCCGGCGCCGAGCTGCGTGAGGACGAGGAGACATTTCAGGGGAACGCGCTGGCCAAGGCGCGCCAGGCGGCCGCGGTGACCGGGTTGCCAGCCATCGCCGATGATTCCGGGCTGGAGGTGGACGCCTTGAACGGCGCGCCGGGGGTGTGGTCAGCGCGATACGCCGGCGAGCCGAGCGACGACGCGCGCAACAACGCAAAACTGCTGGAGGCGTTACGCGAGGTGCCAGCGCAGCGCCGTCAGGCGCGGTTTCGTTGCGCCGCCGCGTTCGTCGATCTCGCGCGCGGGATCGAGATCGTGGAGAGCGGCGAATGCGCAGGAAACATTCTGGAGGCCCCGCGCGGCACGGGCGGTTTCGGGTACGACCCTCTGTTCACGTTGACGGGCCTGACCCAAACCATGGCGGAGCTGCCTGTGGATAAAAAAAACCAGGTCTCGCATCGCGCCGCCGCGTTCCGCGCGCTGGCCGCCACGATGAAAGCGCGATCGCTGATCTGATGCGATCGGTGCTTCCCCTATCAGAAAAATTTTTCTATCATTCACTCCATCGTGCGGCGCGCTTCTCGAACCGTGGTCGACCTGCCCACCCTGCGCGCCCTGATGGACGACATCTCCGCCGGCATTCGCGTCCTGCAATCTCGTGACGGCGTCGAGCTGTCCGACGAGCAGATCACCGAACGCGCCCGCAACATCGTCACCGGCCTGATGGGCAACTATCGCATCGCCACCCTCGAGCCCCGCCCCAAGCGCGAGAGCACCGAGCCCGAGCAACTGGACCTCCCCGTCGCCGCCCCGACGACGGCGCGTGCGTAGTCCCCACGCTGTCGTGTAAGATGACCGCCGTTTCAACGGGGCGTAGCGCAGCCTGGTAGCGCGCCTGCTTTGGGAGCAGGATGCCGGAGGTTCGAATCCTCTCGCCCCGACTGGTGTAGACCGCGAGATTCTCGCGCGTTTTCGGGATCGGTGAGACGCGGGATTTCGCGGGCCGCGCCGATTCCCGCCGCGCTTCCAGCACGTCCGGT
>DATLVT010000449.1:0-8225 GCA_035577105.1 Polyangia bacterium | reverse complement strand
GGCCCTCCGGGGACCCCCTCACTCCGCGCCACCCCCCCACGCTACGTCGGCTCGCTCGGGGCACATGTTCATGCCCATCGATCTGATAGCCCCGACGTAGTTGATCGATGGATCTGTCAGCGACTTTTGTCCGTTCTGATTTTGCTCGATACGCTGAAGCGTCTGCCCCGAGCGAGCCGACGTAGCGTGGCCGGGTGGCGCGGAAGGGGGGGACCCCAGCGGCTTGTCTTGCTGGGGCCATGTCCCTCTGCGCTTCTGTTACACGGGTCGCGATCTCTAGAATCTCGAACGCAGCCCCAGCAAGACAAGTCGATGGGGAGGGCCCTGCAGCGACAGGACCCGGCCACGCGGAGGAGGCGGACGCCGCAAAACCCTTCCCACGTGCGCCAGGTGATTTACGGAAACGTCGGTGAGCCGTCGGGGAGGCGGGCCTGGCCCCACTGTTCGATTTCGGTCGTCGGTGGATACTTGGCGGCGAGCGCCTCGTTGATGTCGATGCCCAGGCCGGGGCGATCGTTCGGGTAGAGGTAGCCGTGGCGGACCTGGGGGAGGCCGGGGAACATCTCGTGGGTCAGGTCGGAGAAGCCGCTCCACTCGTGGATGCCGAAGTTGGGGGTGGCCAGTTCCAGGTGGAGGTTGGCGGCGTGGCCGACCGGTGAGGTGTCGGCGGGGCCATGCCAGGCTGTCCTCACGCCATGGAGGTTGGCCAGCACGGCTATGTCCCGGGCCCGGCTGAGCCCGCCCACCTGGCTGATGTGAACGCGGATGAAGTCCAGCCAGCGGTTGACGATCATCGGCCTCCATTCCAGCGGGTGGTTGAACAGCTCGCCCATGGCCAGCGGCGTGCTGCACTGCTGGCGAAAGTGGGCGAACCACTCGAGGTGCTCGGGCGGCAGGGCGTCCTCCAGAAAGTAGAGGTGAAAACGTTCGACGTCCTTGGCGAACTGCAGCGCGTCGCTGGGAGGCAGCCGCTCGTGCACGTCGTGCATCAGCTCGACGTCGTCACCCAGCGTCTTGCGGGCGTGTTCCAGCATGGCCAGCGTCCGTCGGGCATAGCTGCGCGGGTCATAATAGGCGCCGGCCGCGGCGCCGTCGGGGCGAGCGAGGTGAGATTCGCCGCCGCCATAGTTTTGCAGCTGCAGGCGGACGTGGCGATACCCGTCGCCGATGATGGCCAGCGCGTGGTCGCAGACCTCCTGGGGCGTCTTGCCGTCGGCGTGGGTGTAGACGGCGGCGGCCTCGCGACACTTGCCGCCCAGCAGATCATGAACGGGCAGACCGGCGCGCTTGCCCAGGATGTCCCACAGCGCCTGGTCGATGCCCGACAGGGCGTTGTTCAGCACCGGCCCGTTGCGCCAGTAGCCGTGGACCTGCCCCATGCGCCAGATGTCCTCGATGCGCGAGACGTCGCGCCCGATGAGAAACGGAATGAGGTGCGACTCCAGCGCCGCTTTGACGGCGAAGGCCCGCTGGGTGAACGTGGCGCAGCCCAGGCCGTGAAGGCCGGGTTCCGAGGTGATCACCTTGACGATGATCAGCCGCTCGCGCTGCGGCTGGGTCACGATCACTTTTGCGTCGGTGATGGTGATCGGTCTTGCCATAGCGGTGCCGCCTCCGCCTAGGGAACGACGACGTCACACTTGACGAACGTGAAGTTGAAGTCGATGCGAAAATTGGAGCCGATGCTGTGGCGTTCGGCGTGAAAGAGGTCCAGCGGGTAATCGTTGCCGACCGTCAGGCCCAGCGTCGACGCCGCCTGGTCAAGGTTGATGGTCCCGGTCTCGACCAGGTGCAGGCCGCCAAGATCGATCACCAGCTGGCCGTTGACGAACACCCAGACGTCGTCATCGCCGGTGAAGGTGAACGTCTGGCCGCCGGTGTACTTGAACGTGGTGTGAAATTCGCTGGTGAAGGAGAAGTTCCGCTCCACCATCAGCTCGTCCTTGCCCGAGTTGCCGAACCCGGCACCGTCCAGCGGGAAGAAGTGGTTGCTGTAGAACGTGGAGATGCCGTTGGCCCCGGGGGCCAGCCGCAGATAGACGAAGTAACCCAGGTTGACGCCGTCGACGTTGCGATACCACTGGTCAAAGTTGTCCTTGGTGGTGGTCATCGCTCCGAAAGGACAGGTGCTGCTGTGCGCGGCGCCGGTCTCGCACTGCGAGGCGTAGACCGGTTTGCGATCGGCGCCCAGGGTATCGGCGACCAGGTGCTTGGTGACGCCGCGCCCCTCGAAGACCTCGAAGTCCGGGTGACCGCCCGGCTGGACGACGCCGCCCACCGCCGCCACGAACCCCTTGAAGTCGCGGGCGATGCCCACCAGCGTGTTGCAGGCGTCGGGGGTGAGGCCGCCGTTGCCGGGATTGGCGCCGACCGCCGGATCGCCAAGCTTGTAGCTGCCGATGTCGGCCGGAATGAATGGGGCCAGGCTGGCGTCGCCGAGGACGGGGAGACCTCCGCTGCCCGCCGTGTCGCCGCCGCTGCCGGCGCCTCCCGCGCCATCCATCCCGTCGCCGCCCGTACCGCTGCCGGCGCCTCCGCCGGTTCCCCCGCCGTCGGCGCCGCCGTTGCCCCCGCCACCGTCGGCGTTGAGCTTGACGCCCGCGCAGCCCAGCGCGCACACAATCGCCACCCCCACGCTACCGAACGAAGCCGCCGGTCTTTCAGGCGAATTCATCAGAAGCTCCTTCCCGCGGCTCCCGCGGGATGTTTCTACTGAGATCGACTGCGGGCGTACGCGAAGGATTACAGGACTGGAACGAGAAGAGGAGACGGCGGGCCAGACATCCGCAGCCCCGCAGCTGCCTGGCCCGCCTCGGAAGGTCATCTGATCGGGAACCCTCAAAGGGTTCCCACACGATTCACCCTACGGACTGGTCGGCCCGGCGGGCGGCGTGCCCTTGTAGTACTGGATTTCGTCGATAGAGAAGTCCCAGTCGGCGTCAGAGCTGATGAAGACCAGTTCCTGAATGCGGTTGCCGACCTTGGCGGTTCCGCCGGTCGCCTCGGCAAAGGTGACCGAGTACTGCGCCCAGTCCGTCGTCAGCGTGACGGACTTTTGCGGATGGCGATAACAGTTCGTGCTGGTGTCCGGGCAGTCGCCGCCGTCCTTCATCTTGTTGGTCTGCGGCAGCACGTAGTTGAGAGAGATCTTGCTGCCGGCCTTGGCCGCCTTGGCCCAGAAGGTCACGCCATCGAACACGGAGATGTCGACGCAATAGATCATGGCCGTCTTGTCGATGGCCAGGTTGAAGCTGGCGCCGACGCCGTAGCCCATCATGAGCGGGGTCTTGGCACCCATGCCGGCATAGTGACCGGAGTGGGCGGTCATGGCCGCGCCGCCGGCCTGAATCATCAGCTTGAACGAGTCGGGGGGCGTGACGTCATTGAAGGAGTACCAGCCCGGATCCAGCATGGCGCCTTCAAAGTTGTCGATCTTGGTGTCGGTCAGCGTCAGCGGCCGCGTCCCCGTGCCGTCGCACACGCTGGGCACGCCGGTGCCACCGTCCATGCCGCCGCCGCTGATCGTCCCGCCCGTGCCTGCCACGGAGCCGCCCGTGCCGGCGCCGGAGCCGCCGGAGCCGGCCGTGGTGCCGCCCGTGCCGCTGCCGCTGGTCCCGCCCGAGCCCGTCGTCGTGGTCGATTCATTGCCGGTCGAGCATGCCGCCAGGCCCGTGACCAGGAAGAGCGAGGAAGCTAACGCGTAGTTTCTGAACTGGAAGTGGTGCATTTTCGCTCCGTCGTTTGAGCAGACTGCGTGAAGGGACAAATCGCCCAATGAATTGTTGCGTCCCACTTCCAAACTATTCCTTTTGAAAAGAGAGAGTCAAAGTAAATCGTGGTCAATTATCGGTATTTACCGAGAGTCTACGCTCCGTTAGCGCTCATCATCCCTTCATGCCGGTGACCGTCATGCCCTCGATAAAGTATCGCTGAAACCCGAAGAAGATGAGCACGGAAGGCAATGTCATCAGGATGTTCGCCGCCATCAGGATCGACCAGTCGGCCGCCTGATCCATACGCATGCCGAACAGGCCCAGGCTCAGGGGAAACTTGGCCTGGTCGCGCAGATAAATAAGGGGGCCCATGAATTCATTCCAGGTACCCAGAAAGCTCATGATGGCGATCGCCGCGAGCGTGGGACGCAGCTGCGGCACGATGACGTACCACCAGGTCTTGATGATGCCCAGGCCGTCAATGCGTGCGGCCTCCTCCAGCTCCTTGGGGATGGTCTTCATGTGTTGAATCATCAGGAAGATGAAGAACGCATTGCCGAACCAGGCAGGCAGCCACAGTGGGTTCAGCGTGTCGTACCAACCAAGGCGCCGCCAGACCAGGAACGACGGAACCATGGTCACCTGCGACGGAATCATCATCGTCGACAGCAGCAACACCAGCGCCAGGCTGCGCCCCGGCCAGGACAACCGGGCGAAGGCATACGCCACGAAGGCGCTGGAGAAGAGCCCCCCCGCGATGGTCAGCACCACCAGCAGGACGCTGTTGCCCACGTACTGCAGGAACGGCACCGAATCGAAGGCGCGCAGGTAATTGCGCTGGATCTTGGCCATGGTGGCCCCCAGCGTTCCACTGGGCGAAAGGATCAGCGAGAGGCGGGCGTTGCGCGTGCGATCGGACGGCCCGTCGGCGCGCAGAGGCACCCAGGTGCGGGCCCGGATCGTCGTGTCGTCAAAGGAGGGCGGCTGAAACGAGACGCTCTTTGCCCGGTTCTGAGCCAAAAAAGTGGTGCGCGTGGACTGCCAGTGCGTTCCGCCCACGTCCAGCGTGGCGGTCAGACCATGCCAGCTGTCGTCGGGACGAACCGACAGAAACAGCTTGTGAATGTCGGCGGGCTGGACCCCGTCGGGCAGCATGAAATCATAGGTCAGCATCACCGGCGCGTCGGACGCCGAGCGAAAGCGATAGTCCAGGCGGACGACGCCACCGTCGGGGGTGAGGGCCGCCAGCTTCGAGACCACGCGCCACCCGGCGACGTCGCCGCCGGCGGCCAGCTTGAAGAGGCGTCCGTCCAGCGTGCGCAAGGTCAGGGCTGACAGCTCCAGCCGACAGAGCTGATCGGACAATGCCTGCTTCGTCGCCTCGGGCGTCAACAGCTCGCGAAAGCGATCGAGGGCCGCGGGACCTGCCTCGTCCCAGAGTTGCCTGGGCATCTGCGCCAGCGCGCGATTCATCAGCGCCGCCGCGGCCGAGGTGAGCCAGCGCTGGCGATCGATGGCGGCCGGGACGTCAGCGGGCATGGTGGCATCGACCGCGGTACGGGCGGCGTCGCGCAGGTCGGGCAGGGCGGCGGCAAAGCGGGTGGCGTCGACGTCCTCGGGCTTGCGGACGGCGGCGGCGTCGCGCACGTAAGGCGACTGGGCGCGGAAGGTGGGGAAGGACGGCGTCATCGCTCTGTCGCCCAGCTCTTCATCGGTCTTGATGCTGGTCAGAAACATCCAGACCAGCGGATAGAGGCAGCCCACCACCGCGGTGATGAGCAGGACGTGGATCCACCCCCGGGACGCCACCCAGCGTCCGAATCGATCGATGCCTGGACGCGCCGGGCGGGTGGGGGCGCGGTCAGGTCTGGTCATAGTGAACCCACCGCTTGCTCAGGCGGAGCTGCGCCAGGGTCAGCCCCAGCACGACGATGAACAGAATCCAGGCCAGCGCGCTGGCATAGCCCATCTGGAAATACTGGAAGGCCTGCCGGAACAGGTAATACGCGTAAAACAGCGTCGAATCGACGGGGCCACCGGCGGTCATGATGTACGCCTCGGTGAAGATCTGCATGGTGCCGATGAGGCCGACGATCGAGTTGAAGAGAATGTAAGGGCTGAGCATGGGCAGCGTGACGTGCCAGAACCGCCGGATCGGTCCGGCGCCGTCGATGTTGGCCGCCTCGTAAAGTTGCTTGGGGATCGACTGCAATCCCGCCAGCCAGATGATCATCGAGCCGCCCACCGACCAGACGCTCATGAAGATGAGGGCGACCTTGCTGAAGCGCGGGTCCTGCAACCACAGCGGGGCGTCAAGGTGAAACGGCTGCGCGGTGAAGCGGCTGACCAACCATTCAAAGGCGTGGGCGGGAGCCGTCTCCAGGCCATAGCGCAGGGCTTCGTTCAAGAAGCTGGTGCGTGAATTGAAGATCCAGGTCCACAGCAAGCAGGAAGCGACGATGGGCATGGTCACCGGCAGATAGAGGCCGGTGCGGTAACCCGACATGCCGCGCACGCCCGAGTTGAGCAGGAGGGCCATGGCCAGCCCTGCCGCCATCAGGATGGGGATGCGCACGATCATGAACGCGGTGTTCAGCAGGGCCTTGTAGAAGACCGGGTCGGAGAAGACGTTCTGGTAGTTCGCCAGCCCGACATAGCGGGCATCGGTGAGGACGTCATAGCGGGTGAAGGAAAGGACGATGCTGAAGATGATGGGGCCCCCGGTCAGCACGGCGAACCCGACGATCCACGGGCTGGCGAAGAAGAGGGCGGCCCCCGTCTCGCGCATGCGGTAACCGTGCGAGCGCCGTCGCCGGTGCGTGTACACCAGCGCCGCGATGATCAGCGCCAGCACAAGCAACGTGTATCCGCCGATGTACGGGCGCCAGTCCACCACGTGGGGCGGCAGCGGGCGCGACAGCGCGTCCAGCTGGCGCTGCACGGGCTCTTGCATGGTGGCCAGGGCCAGCTTGATCTCGTCGCCGCCGGTGGCGCGCGCCTCGGCGGCGTACTTGTGTCCCACGGCGGCTTCATAGGCGCGCACCTGCTGTCGCCACAGCAGCTGGCCCACCGGCGTCACCGGGCGGATGTACGGGGTCTCCAGCAGGGCGCCCACCGTACGGTAGGCCTCCTGGATGCGCCCGGGGACGGCCGGGTTGTCGAAGACGTTCTCGCGAAAGATGCGCTCGGTGTACTTGCGGTTGGCGTCGACGGTGGGCAGGTACAGGCGCCCTTCGTTCTGCTTGCGCTCGCGCTTGCTCTGTTCGAGGCGCTCGATGATGTTCCAGGTGCGCAGGTAACGGATCAGCTCGAAGGCGCCCTTCTTGTGGCGCGACGTGCTGGGGATGACCAGCGCCCAGCCGCTGGCCCAGGTCACCGGACCGCGCCCGCTGGCCAGCTGGTCGGCCGGCACCGGCGCGGGCGTGACGGCAAAGTTCATGTCCGGCTTCCAGTCGCCCAGCGTCTCCAGGTACCAGTTGCCGTCGATCTTCATCGCCACCTGGCCACGGATGAAGGGATCCAGCGGGCCGGCCTGAAAGCTCTGCTGGAAGGCGTTCGCCTGCTGGACGCCGCCCAGATCGTCGTAGACGTCGGTCATGTAGCGCAGCGCCCGCACGACCGGCGGCGAGTCCATGGTGGCGTGCAGGCCGTCCTGGCTGAGCAGGTGCCCGCCGGCTTCGAAGGCAAACATGTAAAGAAAGCTGTCGCCGAAGACCGGCGCGAAGCCCAGGCGGGTGAGGCCGCTGTCGGTCTTGCCGGGCACGCGGTAGCGGCTGAGCCGGCGGCTGTCCTGGCGCAGCTCCTCCCAGGTGGTCGGGATCTGCGGCTGGCCTTGCGGGGTCACCAGCCCTTCCTGGCGCAGCAGATCGACGTTGGTGTACAGCATGCGCGCGTCGGCCACGGTGGGGATGCCGTACAGCCGGGGCGCCGCCACCGAGCCGGGAGGGCGAAAGCTGGCCTCCTCGACGGCCCAGGGGTAATAGTCGCGCAGGTCGATGCGGTTGGGATCGCCCGGGTCCTGCTGCTCGATGAACGGGGTCAGATCCTCGAGGGCGCTCTTGGCCGCCCATTCACCGACGGCGAAGCGATCAAAGAAGACGACGTCGGGCGGCACGCCGCCGGCGATGGCCAGCAACAGCCGCTGGGCGTCGCCGGTTTGATCCTGGGCGGTGCTGGTGGTGGTGGTGACGCGATACTCAGGATGCAGCTGTTCAAAGCGATGAAGCGCGCCGTAGATGTCGTCGCCCACCATCCAGCCGGCGTTGAAGACCAGCGGCTCGCGCCCGTCGGTGGGTTCGGCGGTCGACGCCCGCAGCCAGATCACCAGCAGCGCGACCAGGGCCGCGCCGGCGATCGCCAGGAACCACTTGAGAGAGATTCGCTTCATTGTGGTTGGAGCGGGAGCGATAGTCGGACCGGGGTGTTTTGCGGCGTCCGCCTCCTCCGCGTGGACGGGTCCTGTCGCTGCGGGGTCCTCCCCATCGACTCGTCTTGCTGGGGCTGCGTTCGAGA
>DATLVT010000448.1:0-4001 GCA_035577105.1 Polyangia bacterium | reverse complement strand
AGCAGTTTCAACAGCAGCTGCGGCATCTGGTTCGCCTGGGCCAGCACGGCGACCCCGGCCTGCATCAGGATCTGCAGCCGGCTGAGGTTCGAGATCTCGGAGGCCACGTCGACGTCGCGAATACGGCTCTGCGCGCCGACCAGGCTCAGCGACGCCTGGGTGGCGGTGTTGACCACGTGCTCCATGCGGTTGGCCTGCGCACCCAGCGTGGCGCGCTCTGATGACACCGACTGCAGGGCGGCGTCGATCGTTGCCAGGGCCCCCTGGGCGCCGGTCAACGTCATCAGCGACAGCGCATTCACCGACAGCGACGACGCGGTCGCGCTGGTCATGGTGACCACGATCTGGTCGTTGCTGGCGACGTCGCGGATGCCGACCTGGAAGGTCAGCGCGGTGGTGGCGTTGATCAGCGAGACGCCATTGTATTCGGTGGCGTTGGCGATGCGATCGACCTCGCTGACCAGCGCCGTGACCTCGTTCTGGATATAGCCACGTTCGGTGTTGCTGATGCCAGACGACGCCGACTGGGAAGCCAGCTCGCGCAGGCGGGTGAGGATGTTCTGGGTCTCGTTCAACGACGATTCGGCTGTCTGCGTGATGTTCAGCGCGTCGTTGGCGTTTCGGACCACCTGGTTGTAGCTCCTGATCTGGGCACTCAGGTTCACCGAGATGGCCAGGCCGGCCGCATCATCCTGCGCACTGTTGATGCGAAAACCCGAAGATAACCGGGCCAGGGACCGGTTGAGGTCCGTCATGGTGTTCATCAGGTTTCTCTGAGCCATCAGAGAGCTGATGTTGGTTTGAAATGACATCGCCATGGATAAAACTCACTCCAGGCGTCCGACCCACCAGACCTTTTCCGCCTTATCCAGGCTTTCGGCACGCTCCTTAGAACTGATAAGGGCGGGGCGCGTTGACGAAATACCAGCGACGGCCCGCGGTGCGACGTGCGCCAGGCCGAGACGAGGGCGCCCGCGCCGGGGTGGGCGCCCTCGCTTGATCCTCAGGTCTCAGCGGCAGTGCGGCGTACCGGCGCGCCCGTTGTTGAAGTCGTCGAGGACGGCGCTCAGGGCCACGGCCGCGCTGCCGTCCGTCGAGGAAGGCGAAATGCCATAGGAGAGCCGCCCGTCGGCATCCTTGTGCGTCGCCATCCAGTACTGGGCCGCAGACAGCGCGTTGGCGATCGCCGACGGCACCGCTGCGCCCGCGGCTTGATTCAGCAACGCCGCAAACAGCTGGTCTGCCAGGATCAAGCTGGCGTCCCCCGCCGTCTCGGTCATGAAGAGGCCGACCAGCTCATCCTTAGAGTAATTCACCTGTCCGACGATCAGCGCCGCCACGGGCCAGGCATCGACGTGGTTCTTCCAGTAGCCCTCGGTCCTGGTGCACCCGGGACCTTGGTTGCCACCACCCGCGCCACCGCTGCCGCCGGACGCGCCGCCGCTGCCCACCGTGCCGCCACTGCCGTCGCCGCCGGCCGCGCCGCCGCTGCCCACCGTGCCACCGCTGCCGTTGCCGCCGACGGAGCCGCCGCTGCCCCCGCTGCCGCCGGTGCCGTTGCCGCCGGCGGTGCCGCCGCTGCCCCCGCTGCCGCCACAGCCACCGCTTCCATCACCGGCGCCGGAGCCGCCACTGCCAGTGGCTTCGCCCGCACCGCCCGTGCCGTCACCAGCGCTGGCGCCGCCGCTTCCGTTGCCTCCCGTCGAGCCACCGCTGCCGTCGCCCACGCTGGCGCCGCCGCTTCCGCTGCCCTCTGCCGTGCCGCCCGTTCCGCCGCCCACGGCGACGCCGCCGGTTCCATCTCCGACCGAAGCGCCACCGCTTCCTCCGTTGACGCCGCCGCTGCCGTTGCTCTCGCCGGTGCCTTCATGTCCGCCACCCTGGCCGCCGGCACCGGTTGCGGAGCCTGCCACGCCGCCGGTCCCTTGCTCGGCGCTGCCCCCGGTTCCCGTTGATCCTTCCGAAGGGTCGTTCGCGGGTCTCTTGCAGATCAGCCACGCCGCCGTGGCCGTACAGTCTGGTGGGCTGACAGGGCCGCCCATGCCGGAGGGCGGACAGTAGAGTCCACCCTTCGTCGACGAGCAGGGATATTTTCCGGTCGGCAGGGGCACACCTGGCGGTTGCGTCGCGCTGCAAACGATCGCGACTCCGCTGTCCATGCTGCTGGGCGCGCAGCTCCAGCTGATGCAGACGCGGTGTTCGCCGTCCGCGGTCGTGCAGCTGGATTCGTCGGCTGGAAATGTCTTCGGCGTGCCCATGGAATCGCCACATCCGTTCACGAGCCCAACCAGACAGATGGCGGCGGTGATACTGGCGAACAGGTGGGTCGAACGCTGGGACATTGAAACCTCCAATTGACGACGTTGGTAGCGACTGGCCTACATAGGCTACCTTTATTATGTACGTCAAAAAGGTAAAGTAAACTACATAAATTACATGTCAGTAAGTTCATAACAGTTTTGAATCGTTAGCCTACAGACGCGTCGCGCTGACAATTCGCAACAAGTTGCCATCAAGCGGAAAGACCCAAGGTCGCTTGGCCGAGGAGGGTTCGGCGGCACGCCGGGACACGGCTTGGCGCACGGAGGATGGGCCGGTTCCTGGCCTAGATTCCTGAGCTAGCCCAGCTGAACAAGGTCGATGACTGGCGCGCGCGGATCGGGGGCTCCGCTAGTTCGTACAGCCCACAGTCGTCATCTCGTGAATCGACCACCAGTTGTAGGTCTTGCTCCCGGTCTGCAGGATCTGGAGAGACTTCAATGTCCTGGCGGGAAAGGAGATCAACAGATCGTCGGCGCCTCGTCCGCTGACGGGCGGGTTGAACACTGAAAAGTTCGTGCCGTCGGTGGAGTATTGCAGGCGGTAGCTGCTCGGACCGTCCCCAATGCTCGACGTGACAAGGTGAACGCCACTGATCGTCACCGTGTGCGGAAATTTCAAGATCACGCTCTCGGCACCGGCGCTGCCCTGCGGACGACCGGTGGTGTACCGCGTGCTTGAATTGCCATCGATCGCGTACGGTGGCGCTTCCTGCGACGCCGGGATGCCCGTGCACGCCGGGGTATCGCACAGCGTGTTGACGCTCAAGCTCCACAAGCTTTGCTGACAGCCGTCGACGGTGACGGCACCGCCGGTGCCGGTTCCACCCGAACCGACGCTGCCGCCGGTGCCGACCGCGCCACCCGAACCGACGCTGCCGCCGGTGCCGACCGCACCGCCTGAACCGACGTTGCCACCAGTGCCGATGGCGCCGCCCGAGCCGACGCTCCCACCCGAACCGATCGTCTCTCCGCCGGTGCCACCGACGCCACCGCTTCCGGACATGCCACCGATGTCTCCGTCGGGCGAATCCGACCCGGCAGTACCGCCCGCGCCGCCACCGACATTCATCGCGTCGGTTCCACCAGCCCCGCCGGACGATCCCGTCCGAAAGTTCTGCGGATCACCACGGTACGGTTCTGCGGCGGTGCAGCCCGCGCCGACAAGACCGGCAATGCCGATGACCAGGGTGCCTACCCGATTGCGAAACATCGCGTCCAACACTCAGGACGAACATCGGCCGAGGGGCGATCCACCTAAAACATTTTGGGGACCGAGAGCACATGGTGAGACCTCGCGACCGCGTCAAGACGGCCCCTGTGCTGGCCTGGGGGCCGGCGGCCTACTCGCCGTCGGCGCAGATCGAGTAGCTGACACCGGTCCAGCCCACGTTTCCTCCCCCCGCGTCGGCGTTGAACAGGTTGATGAGCCTGATCTCGAGAACGTTCGGCATCCCGGCGGGCGCAAGCACGTCGCGCGGAAAGGTCGCGGTGTGACATGACGCCTGACACTCGCCGGCGTTCGTCGCGGGCGGCGTGCAGGTGGCGATCGATTGGCCGTTCAGCACCAGCTCGACGGCGTCGTCGGCTTCAAAGGTGACTGTCAGCGTGGCCCGATCGCTGATCACGCCACCCAGCGTGAACCGGCGGGTCATGATCGCCGTGACCGGCGTGGTGGCGAGG
>DATLVT010000447.1:0-5284 GCA_035577105.1 Polyangia bacterium | reverse complement strand
CCTCCCAGTAACCGGCCATGACGTTGCGGCCACGCGCGATCACCTCGCCCACGCCCGCGGCATCCGGCGTGTCGATCTTCACCTCCAGCCCCGGCAGCGGCTGCCCGACCGAGCCCACCAGCGGCTTCTTCTTGGGCGAGGTCACCGTCAACACCGGCGCCGTCTCCGTCAGGCCGTAACCCTCGAAGAAGCTGAAGCCCATACCATAGAACGTCTTCATCACCTCGGACGGCAACGCTGACCCGCCGCTGATCAGATAGCGAATGCGCCCGCCGAAGCCTTCGTGAATGGGCAGAAAGAACAGCAGGCCCAGATCCAGCTGCGTGCGCGACCGCAGCTCGTAGTTGGCGGCCATCAGCCCCTTCATCACGGTCTCCAGCAGCGGCGACTTCTCGGAGAAACGCTGCAGGACCCGGCGCCGCATCAGATCCCACAGGGCCGGCACGCCCACGATGGCGGTGACGTGACCCTTCTTCATGGTCGACGCGATCAGCTCGCCGGTCAGCTCGGTCAGGTAGGTGATCTGCGCGCCGTGCGCCAGCGGCACCAGCAGGCCCGTGGAGAATTCAAACGTGTGGTGCAGGGGCAGCACCGACAGCATGCCGTCGTTGACGCCGAACTCGAACACCTTGGACAGCTCCGACACCATGAAGGTGAAGTTGCGGTGGGTCAGCATCACCCCCTTGGGCTTGCCGGTGGTGCCCGACGTGAAGATCAGCGACGCCAGCGTGTCGGGGTTGACCCGGCGGTGCAGCGCCTTGGCCCGCTCCTGCTCCACGCCCAGCTCGGGCAGCTCGAACACCGTCTGAAACGGCCAGATCTTCGTGGTCAGGCCCGCCTCGCGCAGGGCGCGTTTCAGGTCGCTGCGCTTGTCGTGCAGGTCGTCGCCGATCAAGATGCCGACGGCGCCGGAGGCCCGGGCGATGTTGACGATCTCGGCCACCGACGATTCGTGCCCGACGGGAACGACCGTCCCGCCCACCTTCAGCACGCCGAAGTAGGCCATCGACCACTCGGGCCCGTTCTTGGCGAACAGCAGGACGCGGTCGGCGGCGGCCACCTCTTCACCGATCAGGAACACACCCACGCGGGTGGCCAGCTCTTGCAGGTCTGCGTAGCTGTAGATCTCCTCGCGCTTGCCCCGCTCGATGCGCAGGGCGACGCGCGTGGCGTGCAACTTGGTGGTGGTGTCGAACAGCTCCAGCAGGTCGTGATAGCTGTAAACCTGCTTGGGGCGAGCCGCGTAGGTCTCGTCCAGCTCTGGCAGGACCCAGCGCTGCAGGCCGGGGAAGTGGATGTTCATCCAGTAGTCGTACCAGTCGAGATTCTCCGGCCCCCAGGGCAGCCGCGCCCGACCGTCGTCGTCCATGGCATCGCGCAGGGCGCGGATGTTGTCGGCGCGAAAGACGTACCGGTTGTCGAAGATGAACGGCCGGAACAGCTCGATGTTCTTTGACGCCTCGTTGGTGACGCGCTCGACCTCGTCGATCTGTTTCTTGGCCCGGTCGACCAGCTCGGTGAAACGCCCGCCACCCCAGCTGGGTCGAATCTTTCCCAGCGCCTTCGACGTCCGCTGCACCAGCCGGTTGACCATGGGGATCGACCGCGCCTCGTATTCGTCCTGCGTGATGGGGCGGAACTCCATGCGCGCCGCCAGCTCGTTGACGAACCGGTTGCCGGTCTCCTTGTCCTGGAACCGCTTGCGCTTGTAAAGACCGGTCAGCGTCACCACGCGGTCGATGTACAGCGGATTCAGATCGCCGCTGGACAGCTGGTAGACCAGCTTGGGTTCGCCGACCATGGCCTGCGCCGCCACCATCAACATGCCGGCCGCCACGTGATCGACGGGGACCACGTCCAGGATCAGCTTCTGCGACGACACCGGCAGGACGTTCTGCCCCTTCAAGGCCAGGTAGACCAGCGGCGCCGACGTGGTGAAGCCTTCGTTCCAGCCGCGAAACGGATAACCGACGGCGCTCTCGACGATGGCGGGCCGGACGATGGCGCGGACGATGCCGGTCTCGCGCGCCACCAGCTGGTCGCCCATGCTCTTGGTGTACGTGTAGATGTTGGGCCAGCCCCAGGCGTGGGCGCGCTCGACCCCCTGCTGGGTCAGCTCGTTGCGGATCCACTCCTTGCGCTGCCGGGCCACCGCCAGCCGCAGGGCCGCCTCGTCGTCGGGGTCGCGGTTCTCCTCGCGCAGCCGCTCGCGGGCCTGCTGCCGCAGCCGGGCCAGCACCTGGGCGTCGTCGGCCAGCTGCCGGATGCGGGTGGCGCCGTGCTCGCTGTCGGTCATCTCCTGCTCGACGGAGAAGACCGTGCCGGGCAGCTCGCTGCGCCGCGGGAAATAACCGTCCAGCTCCTCGCTCTCCCAGACCTCGCCGCTGCGGTTGCCGGCCACGAAGCAGGTGCTGGTGTGGATCAGGGCCGGGCGCTTCATGCGCTTGGCGAAGGCGATCACGTTGCGCGTCCCGTCGACGTTGGTCTTCAGCGCCGACTCCAGCGGCGGGTTGAACGTCACCCGCCCCGACGAGTTGATGAGGACGTCGATGTCCTGGGCCACCCGCTGGGCGTCTTCTTCCGACAGGCCCAGGTTCTTCTCGGTGATGTCGCCGTCGACGACCACCACCTTCTGCTTCAGGAAGGCCGCCAGCCCCTCGCGTCCTTCGTATTTCGTGCGCAGGGGCTCGAACGCTGGCGACGTCACCACGCTTTGCCAGAAGCGTGTCTCGCTGTCCGTCCCCGACCCGCGCCGCACCATCACGTAGGCCCGGCCGACGTCAGGGAAGCGATCGAGCAACATGCTCAGCAGCACCTTGCCCACGAACCCCGTGCTGCCAAGGATGAACACGTTGCGCCCGCGGAAGATCTCGGCGACCGGCAACATCGGTCCCGGCGGCGGCGCTATCCCGGTGGTGCCGGTCGATGACCGCACCGGGGTCTGGCCGGCGGCCGGCTGCGGCTTTTCGTGCTTTGCCACGACCGATTTAAATAACGTACCCGGCGGGGAAAAGCCAACCGCGCCCGCCCGCTGGCCCTCCGGCAATTCCCGGCTGCCGCCCCTCAGGTGATGGTGAACAAGGTGACGTCCGGCGCCGCGTAGGCGCGCAGCGGCAGGTCGACGTTGCCCAGCCCGCGCGACACGAACAGCTTCATCCCGTCGACGTCGTGCAGGCCCGACGGCCAGCGCCGACCCATCGGCCCGTGCACCACCACCGGTCCCGACGGCAGCGCCACCTGGCCGCCGTGCGTGTGGCCGCACAGCATCAGCCGCGCCCCCCGCCCGGCGACGTGCGACAGCGCCTCGGGCGCGTGGGCCACGGCGATGCGCACGGCCGCGTCGCCGGCCTCCGCGAACGCCCGGTCCGCGTCCGGCTGGCCGGTCCAGGGCTCGTCGATGCCGATCAGCGCCACGTCATCATGGGGCGCCGGCAGGCGGAGGGCGTCGTTGACCAGCACCGAAACGCCCCCCTCTTCCAGCGCCGCCTCCACGAGCGCGTGGTCCGTCCACAGGTCGTGGTTGCCCAGCACGCCGAGCTTGGTCGGTGCCGTCACCCGCGCCACCAGCGCGCGCAGGCGGTCCGCCATGGCCGCCGTCGCTTCCAGAGAAACATAGTCGCCACCCAGCACCAGCACGTCCGCCTGGAACGCCTCCAGCTGCGCGAACGCCGCGTCCAGAAGGCGCGGCGGTGTCAGAGGCCCTATGTGCAGATCGGAAGCAAAGGCCACCTTCAAGGGCGGACGCCCGCCCCTGCCGAAATCAAGCGTGTGCCGCAGAGCGGACACGCGCGTCGCCGCCGGCACGCGATCCAGAACCCACGCCGGCCAGGACCGCGCATAGACCACGCCCTGCACGGCCTCCATCACCCCGCGCGCCATCGAGAACCTCGCGCCGCGCCCCCCGCTGCGGAGCCTCACTCCATGTCTGCCATGACGATGGGCGGGTGGTGCATCAGCGTGATCTCGGGCGACGGCCCGACAAAGCTGCGGGCCATCGCTATCGCCTCGGTCAACGACTCGGCGCGGTCCCAGCCCAGCATCGCCGGCACGTGGGCGTTCTGGGCGCCGGCCACGATCACCTTGCCGATGTGCTGGCGGCCGTTCTCGCCCCAGTACCACATGAAGAACGGGTGCGCGCCGTGGTAGGCGTTTCCGCGCCGGTACATCTCGATGTAGCTGGGGTTGTGGGCGAACTCTTCCTCGTACTTGTGGCGCAGCTTCATCGCGTCGCGCGTCTCGGGCAACAGGCGGTTGAAGAACTCGATGTAGCTGGGGTGGTGGTTGTGGTCGAACTCGTCGTAACAGGGGTGGGTCAGGATCATGACCCCGCCCTTCTTCAACACCGGCTTGCCCCGGTACATGTTGTGGAAGTACCCCAGGCCCATCACCTGGACCAGCAGCGGGTTCAGGATCGAGTTCACGTTGTACGGCGAGATGAACGGCACGCCGCAGATCAAGATGTCGGCCTGACCGCGCACGTTGACCGCGTACTGCTCAAAGGTGCGGGCCAGGATCTTCTCGTGCACCGGCTCGGTCTTGCCGGCGTGACAGGCGATCAGCTGGTACTGGGCCGGGATGGAATGAAACAGCTTGCGCTTCGCGGCGGCCGGCATCTTGGACAGCGTCCAGCGCAGCCCTTCGAACTTCAGACGATCGATCTCGGTGAACTCGTCCTCGTTCTTGGACAGAAACGCCGTCTGGCCGGCGAACATGCGGTTGTTCAGCGCCGTCTCGATGTGAAAGACGTTCATGTGCTTGTCGACCAGCGCGCCCATCCGCTCGACCTTGGTGTTCAGCGCCGACTTCTTCGGATCCATGTAGCTGTCGGACGCGCGGATGGTCTCGGGATCGTGGTGGGGCCGCAGGCTGTCGTAATCGCACAGGCCGACGGTGACCGATTTGTGCCCGCCGTCCATGGGCACCAGGTTGATGTTCACGTAGATGAGCAGGTCGCTCTCAGCCGCGCGGCGGTTGATGGCCACGACCTCGTGGTGCGAGGTCTTTTCCATCTCCACCATGCCGTCGGGATCTTCGGCGTCGTGGTTGTAGTAGCGGTCTGGCCAGTACGCGTCCCAGATCTTCGGGCCGACCATGCGCTTCATCTCGGCGTCGGTCATGCGCCGGTGCAGCGCGAGCGCGGCGATCAGTTGGACGTCGTCGACGCCGGCGGCCGCGGCCATGTCGAGCACCGCTTCGATCACTCGCTGGCGGACATCGGGCCGCCGCATGGGGGGCAGCGGGAGGGAGATGTCGTCGAAGCAGATCGTGAGCTTCATGCCCGGGA